>NZ_JBHSFQ010000036.1:0-69038 GCF_042653925.1 Nocardiopsis mangrovi | reverse complement strand
GTGCGGGGACGGGGGTGCCGCGATGCGGCGGCGGGGGTGCGGGAACACGGCAGGGGGCGCGCCGAGGGGGGCCGCGTGCGCGGGGCCGCGAGGGGGCCGGCCGCCGTCCGGCGGGGTGCCGGAGGGGTCACCCGGGCGGGAGGCGCGGGCGGGTCGGCTGGGGGTCATGCGGCGGGTCTCCCGGGGGTCAGAGCCGGAGCGCGGTCACGTGGGCGGCCAGGGCCGCACGGAAGGCGGGGGTCCCTGGCTCTGCTGATACCACTCTCGGACGCCGGGTGTCCTCGTGGCCGGTGATCGCCTCCTCGGGGGCGCCGGTGTCGTCGGAGCCGAGGGGATCGGCGTGCCACCAGGCGAACCAGTCGATGAGGTCGAGGGCGCGGGCGGGGTCGCCGTCGCCGGGGCGGTGCAGCGCAAGGGTGAGTCCCGCCGTGCCGCAGCGGACGTTGAGGATCCGGGCGGCGGCGAACACGTCGTGGGCCCAGCCGCCGGCGCCGACGTCCTGCTCCCGGTGGACCCCGTCGGTGGTGAAGTGGCGCAGCCGCTGCCGCCGCGGGGCGCTCAGTCCCAGGGCGCGGTCGGCCACCGTCAGGATCACGGTGGGGCGCTGCGGTGCGGAGTACTGCGGAAGGGGCGGGGCGTCGGCCGTGACGGTGCGGTCGACCCAGGCGGCGACCTCGTAGCCGTCCGCCGCGGCGCCGATGGCGTCGGCGGCGGCGTCGATGAGGCCGGCGTCGATCTGGTGCGCGGCGATCCCGGGGGCGATCCCGGCGGCGAGCGGCCCGTGCAGCACCTGGTAGCCGCGCAGCACGATGCGCCAGTCCACGGCCGCGGGCCCGTGCCGGCCGACGTCCCCGTGGGCGTGGCAGGAGACCCGGCGGGTCAGCGGCGACACGTAGGTGACGCACCCCCCGCGCTCGTGCGCGGCCATGGCCAGGCCGATGCTCATGGCCTTGGTGCCCGTGGTGATGTCGGCGATGACGGGCGCGGGGTCGCTGCGGTACTGGTCGATCTTGGCGCGGGCGTAGGCGGCGACCTCGGCGGCGTCGGCGCCGTCGACCGCGGTGTCGGCGAACTTGACGCGTTCGGGATAGCCGTTGTGGCGCAGGCGCGAGGCGAGCCGGCGCCGGTTGGTGGCGCGGAACTCCCCCGGCTCTTCGGCGGCGTAGAGCGTCCGGCGCACGGCGAGGTCCAGGGCGCTGATCTCCTTCTCGCTCTGCCGGGTGAACAGCATGACGGTGCGGGCGGGCAGGCAGGCCCGGGCCGCCGCCAGGACGGACAGCCGGCTCCCGCCCAGTCCGAGCAGGAGCACCGGCCCGGCGGAGGGCCCGGGGTGGGTCTCGGGGGCGGTTCCCTCGGGGACGGGGGCGATGGCGGCGGTGCCGCCGGTGCCCGCGGGGGCGGCGGCCGGGAAGAAGCCCTGGACGACGTGGTCGGCGGTCGGGAAGTCGCGCTCCAGTTCCGACAGCGCGCGCACGTGCAGCGGTGCGCCGCTCAGTTCGGGGTCGTAGGTCGCCAGTTGCTCGATGGAGCAGTCGCCCTTGTCGCCGGTGTGCACGAACAGGACGCGCGCGGCGCCGCCGAAGGCCCGCTGCGCCTTGGTCAGGGTCCACCCGGCGGCGTCGAGGATGTGGCTGGGGTCCTTCTTGACCTCGACGCAGAGCACGCGGTGCCGGTAGCGGACGATCAGGTCGAAGTCGCCGATGGATTCGAGGGGGGAGCGGGGGTCGGGCATGACCCGGTTGCCCATGACCTCGGCTCCGGGGGTGTCGGCGAGCCGGCGCCGGAACAGGTCCAGGACGCGCGCCTCGGCCATGTCGCCGGGGCCCAGCGGGACCGGGCGGCCGCGCAGCCACGCCTGCTGTTCGGGCAGGCGGTCGCCGGGGCGCAGCTCGATGCCGTGCAGCCCGGCCAGGGCGTCGATGGTGAGGGCGCTGCTGTCGATGCCCCCGGGGTGCAGGGAGCCGTCGGTGAAGCGCAGGGATTCGGAGGTGGCGTCGAGGTAGCTGCGCCAGCGGTGCCGGTCGGGGAAGCGGCGGGCGTGCTGGAGGACGGCGTGCACGCTCATGACCTTGGTGCCGCCGGTGTAGCAGAGCCGCCAGTCGCCGCTGAGTCCGTCGGCCAGGCGGTCGAAGCCGGCGCGCACGGCGGCGAAGTCGTAGGTGTCGCGGCCGAGGTCGACCAGGCGCGCGTCCCCGATGGCCGGGCAGAGGCGGCGCGCGGCGGCGGCGATGGCGCCGGCCCGCTGGGCGGTGTCGCCGCTGTGGACGACGACGAGCCGGCGCGGGGCGAAGGTCAGCGCGGACAGCAGCGCGGGGGTCGGGCTGGTGCCGGCGAGGGCCACGAGGGTGTCGGGGGCGCGCTCCGCGCCCGGGTCGGCGGGGCGATCCGGTGTGGGTCCCATGGGTCCACTTCGCACATCTCTTGTTCTAGTACCTGGGCGGCGCTGCCGGTAGGCCCCCTGTACGCGGCGGTGATCGGCTCCGCTCGGGGCCGTGTCCGAGAGAAGTGGTCTAGGGAGGTGATGATCCTCTCGGACTACTACATAACTACCCGAACACCAATCAATCGGACCGACAACCCACCCTCACCGGAAGCCCGTCGCCGAGGCAGCAGGCGCCCCTCGACGACCGGCAGCCGAAAAGGAGGAGCGGTGACCAGGACGGAACGGACAGGGGCCTCGGACCCGCCGGCGCAGCGGACCCCTCCGCATTACGGCGCGGCGGCCGGTAGACGAACCGGACCCGACCACCCCCTCGCCCTTCCCTCCACCCGGCGGACGGAATAGCCGCGATCACCACAAAACTCGCGCGTCGATCAGGGAAGACCATCTCCCGGCAGACGGGATAGCGACCACGCCGAGCACGACCCTGGGGAATTCTTCGTCGTCCACCCCCGGCAGACGGGATAACAACGCCAGTTGTTGACGGGCGCTCCGTCCAGGGTCGATCCTCCCCGGCAGACGGAATCACAACAACATCTGGCTCGCCTGCGAAGCGAAAGTGCACGCCCGGATCCGCATGACCGGAAGACGGTATGGCTCGGACCGGGGCGAGCGCCGTAAGGCGCCGAATCGCTGCACGACAGGCGGCTCCGGCCGCGGGGTACGCGACGTCCCCCACGACCGGAGCCGCCCTTCGCCATGGGGGCGCCCCGACGACTGAGCGCGCGGCCGGCCCGGGCAGCGCGAAACCCGGCACGCGTAGCGCGCCGGGCCATTGTCATGGGATCACGAGCCGTTGCGCCGGCCGAGAGCCTTGCAGCCGAGGATCGTGCCGTCGGGGGAACGCACCAGATCCGTGGGCACGAGCAGGTCGTGGCGTTCGGGATGGGCCACCGCGACCGTCGACGACACGATGTACCAGACCCCCAGCGCCGGCTCGGGCAGCAGCGCCCGGCCGTAGTCCTCGGCGAACACCGGGATCCCCCCGATACGGCCGATCTCGCAGCGGTCGACGGCGACGCGCACGGGCTTGCTCGCGGCCGGGCAGCGGACGACGACCTTGTCGTCGGCGTCGAAGATGGTCACTTCATGCGGTGTCAGGTTGACCAGCGGAAGTCGCATTCGTCCCTCTCACATCCCGAGCCGACCGGCCGGCCGCCGGACCCGGCATGCAGCGGAGCATGGCCCGCGGCGTGCGGAGTCAGTCGAACAGCAACCCGTCGAATTCCTGTTCCTGGTATTCCGCGTACACCGGACGCGGAGGCCGGGACCGCCGGCGGTCGCGCGCGGGAGGCCGGCGCCGTCCGGCGGCCACTTCACGACCGGTCGTGAGCGTGTCCACGCGCAGCGCACCGAAGCCCTGCGCCGTGTACTTGCCCACGCCGGTCAGCTCGACGAGTTCCAGCAGCGCACCGAAGTCGGCCAGGCGCTCGCCGTCGGAACCGTGGGGCAGGCTCAGCCGCAGCCCGCCCTCCCAGCCCGGCACCGTGCGCCCGGCGGGTCCGGGGTGCTCGGTGGCACGGATCGGCGCGGAGTCGTCGGGGGCGCGCCGCAGCCGCGCCGTGACGTCGTCGATCCGGCGCAGCCAGGGCTCGGCGACCTCGCGCGGCGCGAACCGGGCGACCGCGCCCACCGCCCCGCTCCCGCCCAGCACACCGCCAGAGGCTCTGTGCACCACCCCGAACAGCAGCCGCGGGCCCGGCCACGCCTGGAAGCTGTCCTCGCCGTCATAGTTGCGCGCGAGCGACACGACCGGGCTGAGCGTGTGCAGCGTGGCGCTCACGGGCGCCCGCTGCGGATGGGCCAGGATCGCGGCGTAGCCGCGGACGTGCACGGCCGTCACCGAGAGGGGTTCGAACAGGTGGTCGCCGACCCGTTGCACGCGGCCGATGAGGTCGGCGGGGTCGGTCCCGGGGGGTGATTCGTCGTCGAGCCAGGTCAGCGACCACACCCACAGTCGGTCGGCGATCGGCTGGGGCCAGCCGTTCATCGCCCACTTCTTGGCGGCGCCGTGCTCGGGCCCCGGCTGCGGCCACCACGAGTTCAGCAGCCCGTGGCAGTCGACGGCGCGCACGGGCCGGGCGGCGTCGGCGTGATCACGCAGCACCAGCGTCCAGCGTCGTGGCATCGTCACTCTCCCTTTTGTCGAGGGTCTCGACCGTCGTGGGCGCGGCTCCGACACCGGGCCGGAGCACCCATAGCTCTCGGACAGGATTCGCGGCCCGTCCGAGAAGTGTCGGCACACCATCGCCGAGATCCGCGAGACGAGGCAGGGCGCGACCTGGCCGCCTCCACGCGATAGAACGGAGCCTCCGCCGCATGAACCCCGGAGACGACCACGCCGACCCGCCACCGAGCGACGTGTCCCCGCCCGCCCACCGGGCCTGGCTGGACGCCTACGTCGATCACCGGCTGGCCGGGATCGGCCGGGAGCTGGCCGGAGACGCCGAGGGAACCGACCTCGGACCCAACCCGATCCCACCGCCGCCCGCTCCCCCGATCACCGCGCGCGAACTCGCGCCCTATCTCGCCGAACTCGCCGAGCGCTACCGGGGCAGGACCGTCTGACCCCGGGGGGTTGACTCAGCGCATACCGGCGCTTTACCTTCGAAGGTGACCACGCGCGCCACTATGGCGGCACCTTCGGGTACCAGCCGGCGTGGGTGTGTCGACGACGCCTGCGACCTTCTTCGATTGCCTTTCCCGGAGAGCTGGGGAAGAGCCTCAGCCCCGTGCCCCGGGGAGAAGAAGGATCTTGAGCACGCGTTGCCTGTTCTCGGACCTTTTCGGTTCGACCGCGTTCCTGAACGCGCTCACCCGCGCCTTCGGCTGCGGCCGGTGCGACGCCGGCGCGCAGCGCCACGCGGTCCAGACCATGCAGACCTGCGAGCGCCATGCCGCGCAGTTCGACTCCGCCGTCACGCTGCTGAGCGAGCACTGCCCCTGCCCCGCGCACGGCGGCGACCCCAACGCCAAGATCACCAAGCGCATGTCCGAGGTACACGACTCCCTCGGCGAGCAAAGCCCCACTCCCGCCGCGGTGCGCCGGCTCTGCTTCGCCCTGCGCGACACCGAGACCGACCGCGCCTTCGCCCGGCTGCGCCTGGTCTACCCGCAGTGGTCGGGGCGCACGCTGCGCTGCGCGTTCTCCGAGCGGCCGCGCCGCTGGGCCCGCCAGCAGGCGGTCGCCGGCGAGATCGCGCCGAGCGTGCTGGAGCAGGAGGCCCTGGCCGCGCTGGTCCTGGCGGCGGGGTTCGGCCACCCCGCCGTCGACCTGCCCGACGAGCAGCCCGACGACTCCGCCGACCTGGTGGCCGGCGGGCTGGTCTCCGACCACGGGTTCACCCAGGAGTCCGGTGCCGTCCCGGTGGCCGACCGCGCCGGCCGGGCGGTGCTCGCGACCCGCGAGCGGCCGCTGGTCTCCGTGCCCACCGGCGACTACCTGCTGCGCAAGCTCGCCGAACTCGCGGCCGGAGTCGACCCCGCCCGCGCGCGCACCGTCGACGAGCAGCGCCGGGTCGTGCTGGCCGGCGAACTCCGCGGGATCAGCCCCGAAGAGCTCGCCCGCCTGCTCACCGGAGTGCTGCGGCGGCTGGCCGAGCGCATGCCCGAGCACTTCGACCTGCTGGAGCGGGCCCGCGGGCGTGCCCGCAGCGCCCCCTACCGTCCCGTCGCCGACCCCCGCCCCTCGCCGGTCCCCCCGCCCGGCACCGAGCGCACCCGGCAGGTTCCGTTGCCCGAACGCGAGATGGCGTGGCTCCGGTGGACCGCGTGGACCCTGGTCAACCAGGCGCGCAGGAGCCCCGTGTTCTATGCCGCCAACCCCGTGGCCGCCCTCGACCGGTTCCTCGACAACCACCTGCGCACCCGCTCGTGGGCGGTGCCCGCCGTGTGGTCCAAGGCGCTGGACGACGACGACACCCGGGCCGACCTGCTCGACGCCCTGGTCGACGTCGTCGCCAACACCGAGTGAGCCCCGGCCCCCGTCCGTCGTCGCGCGCGGATCGGGGGCTGGTCCATGTCCGGGGGGCGCGCCTCCCGCGGGAGCGGACGGCCGCCGACCGCGGCCGGGTTTCGGACTTCGGCTCAGCGGCGATATCGGACGCTTCAGGTGGAACCGGTGCGGTGACTGCGGTATCTAATCCGGCATGAACGAACTCAACTGCCCCAAGTGCCCCGGCTCCCTGTCGCGGCGGGTGCTGGTCGGCGTCACGGTCGACCAGTGCGAGAAGTGCAAGGGGATCTTCCTGGACCGCGGCGAGCTCGAGGAGCTGCTGGAGGCGGAGCACCGCTGGAGCCGCGGCCACCAGGCCGAGTACAGCGGGGGCCGCAGGCGCCGGGAGGACGACGACGCCGATGAGCGCGCGGCCGGGGACGAGTACCACGGCGAACGGCGCAGGCGGCAGTCCAGCTTCTTGGACGAGATCTTCGACTGACGCGCCCCGGCGGGACGCGGCGCGCGGCGCGCCGTCCGGCGGTCGCCGCTCGACGACGAGGGCCCGTGGGGCCGCCCTTCCGGGGGCGGCCCCACGGGCCTCTGCGTGTTCGGGGACGGGGCGCCCGGGAGGTCGCCCCTCAGGACCCCGGGGTGTCAGGCCACCCGCGCGGCCTCGGGGGCGGCGGCGGGCCGGCCCCAGGGCAGCAGGCGGTCCAGGGCGTAGCCGCCGCCCGTGAAGCCGAGCGCCAGGGCGGCCGTGCCGAGCGCGAGCACCAGTTCGTAGCCGCCTTCGCTGACGAAGAGCGGCGTGCCGAAGTGGGCGAACACGTAGGCGCCGGCCATCTGTACGGCCAGCAGGACGCCGGCGACGGGCAGGGCGAAGCCGACCACCAGGGCGATGCCTCCGCCGAACTCCACCGCGATCGCGAACATCGCCGCGATCTCGGGCAGCGGGATGCCCATGGAGGCGAACCCCTGGCCGGTGGCGGCGACCCCGGACTGGATCTTCTGCCAGCCGTGGGCGATGAAGATGACGCCGATCGCGACGCGCGCGATCAGGGTCACGGTGTCGGCGAGCGGGCTGCCTGCTTTGAGCGCTGTTCCGTTCATCGTCCTTCTCACTCTCTGACGGTTTCTCGGCGATGGTGCGGGGACAGGCTGCGCGGCGCTCCGATCCGCCCATGGGGGAAGCCGGAAAAATCTTCCCTGGAAACTAGATCATATCCGCTACCGCTCGCACACGTTCTGTGGCGAGAACCACACAGCAGGGGGAGTTGCGCTCACGCCGCCTGCGCGCATCAGGGACGCGGGGCCCGCCGCCTTCGCTAGGCTTCCGGATGAGGCGGCACGCCCCCTTTGCACGGAGGCACCCGGATCGGGCCGACCTCGCACTTCGAACGCGTGTATGATTTTCGCGCCAGCACCCACACCGATCCGAAGGGATGCCACCGCCGTGGTCACCGAGGTCTTCACACTCAAGTATTGCGATCCGCACGCCGTCCGCGAGGAGAAGGTCGAGGCGTCCGAGGTCATCCAGTTCGCCTGGGACGGCACCGTGCGCGAGGTCGACGCCTGCACCGAGTGCAAGAAGGAGCACGAGGCCCTCTACGAGCCTCTGGTCGACTACTCCCGCCCGTTCAAGAAGCAGCGCCGCGTCACCAAGAAGAGCGACACCGCTGCCGACGGCGCCGAGACCGCCGACTCCGACGCCTGACCCGACGGCCCGCGGCGACCGGCTCCGCCCCCCGGCCGTGCCGGTCGTCCGCCGACGGACGCACCCCCCCGCCCGCCCGCTGCCCGCCGTGTCCTTTCGCCCTCCGCGAACGACACCCGGGCGCAACCCGGCCACCAGGTCGCCGGATTCCGCGGCCGCCCGCGTGAAGCCCGGCTAACACAGGGCTCCCGGTATCGCTGTCGGCACGGCCCCTCCCCCTGCGCCTCCACCTCATCCGCACGGTCGGCTTACCCTCCGTTTTCAGTACGTCTTAAAACGGAGGTAAGATCACGCGTCGTACTGTCCCAAGCGCCCCACAAGGGCCAATACCGGGCGCGGAGCCGCTGTTGAGTATCTGGCGCACAAAAAGCATCGAGCAATCGATCCGTGACACCGACGAACCGGGGCACAAGCTCCGGAAGGATCTGAACGGGTTCGACCTCATCGTCTTCGGTATCGGTGTCATCATCGGTACCGGCATCTTCGTCGTCACCGGACGCCAGGCCGCCGAGAACGCCGGCCCCGCGATCGTGGTGTCGTTCCTGATCGCCGGCCTGGTCTGCGCGCTGGCGGCCATGTGCTACGCCGAGTTCGCCTCCACGGTCCCCGTGGCGGGCAGCGCGTACACCTTCGGCTATGCCAGCCTGGGCGAGTTCGTCGCCTGGATCATCGGCTGGGACCTCGTCCTGGAGTTCACCCTCGCCGCCGCCGTGGTCTCCGTTGGCTGGTCGGGATACGCCGGCGACCTGCTGGGCGTCTCGACCTCGATCGAGATCGCCGGCTGGCCGGTGAACGTCGGGGCCATGTTCATCGTGGTCCTCCTCGGCGTCATGGGCGTGATCGGCACCAAGCTGTCCGGCCGCGTCTCGGCGGTCATCGTCGCCATCAAGGTCGGCATCGTGCTGCTGATCATCGGCGTGGGCGTCTTCTACGTCCGGGCCGCCAACTGGGTGCCGTTCATCCCGCCGGCGCAGGACCGGCCCGCCGAGACCGCGGAGATCGGGCACGCCCCGCTCACTCAGGTCCTGCTGGGCCTGGAGCCGAGCCAGTTCGGCATCTGGGGCGTCATCTCCGCGGCGTCCATCGTCTTCTTCGCCTTCATCGGCTTCGACGTCGTCGCCACGACCGCCGAGGAGACCAAGAAGCCCAAGCGCGACATGCCCGTCGGGATCTTCGGGTCGCTGATCATCGTGACGGTGCTCTACGTCGCCGTCTCCGCGATCGTCACCGGCATGCGTCCCTACACCGAACTGGGGGGCGACGCACCGCTGGCCGAGGCGTTCCGCGCCGTGGGCGCCGACTGGGCGGGCACGCTGATCTCGCTGGGCGGGGTCATCGGCATCACCTCGGTCATCCTGGTGATGATGCTCGGGCAGTCGCGCGTGGCCTTCGCCATGTCCCGCGACGGCCTGCTGCCGCGCGCGCTGTCCAAGACGCACCCGCGTTTCGGCACCCCGTATGTGATGACCATCGTGACCACGGTCGCCGTGGCCGTCCTCGCCGGGTTCGTGCCGATCGGCACCCTCGAAGAGATGGTCAACATCGGCACGCTGTTCGCGTTCGTGGTGGTGTCGATCGGCATCATCGTGCTCCGCCGCACGCGTCCGGACCTGCCGCGCGCCTTCCGCGCCCCGTGGGTGCCGGTGCTGCCGATCATCGCGGCCCTGGCCTGCCTGTGGCTGATGCTCAACCTCACCGTCGACACCTGGCTGCGGTTCCTGGTGTGGATGGCGATCGGCGTGGTGGTCTACTTCATCTACGGCCACCGCAAGAGCCGGCTGGCCCGCGGTGAAGCCGTGTCCGCGCCGGAGTCCACCGGCCCGGCGCCGTCCGCCGAGGGCTGACGGCCGCCGCACGGAAGTACAGCGGGGGAGACCGGCGCCCCATTTCGCCGGTCTCCCCCGCCGCCCCACCGGGGTCAGCCCCCTGCGGCTCCCGGTTGGCTCATAAGGTTCATCAACCGCCCCGGCCGCCGCGACGGCACGGCCCCGGCGACCGGCAGGCGCGCCTGCACCACACCGTCGCGTGGCGGGCCGATCGCGGCCCCCATCCGGCTCATGATCCGCTGCATCGCCCTGTTGCCCGCCACCGTCTCCGCCCGGACCTCGGCCAGGCCCCAGTCCGCCGCGATGGCGGTGAGCGCCCGGGTGAGCGCCGTGCCCACCCCTCTGCCCTGCCAGGAGTCCTCGACCAGGAACGCGATCTCGCCGACCCCGGGGTCGAGGGTGTACATGAGGTGCGCCAGGGCGACGGGCTCGCCGCCCTCGCGCGGGCGCGCGGCCAGGGTGAGACCGAGTTCGGGGTCGCAGAACACGCCGAGCATCCGGGGGGTCAGCTCGCGCACGCTGGAGAAGTAGCGCCGCCGCGAGGTCTCGGCCGAGCACCGGCGGTGCAGCCGCTGAACGGCTTCGGCGTCGCTCGACCGCACCTGGAAGACGTGCAGCCCGGTGCCCTTGTGCGTGACGAGTTCCCCGTCGATGGGCGCGGGGCCGGTCGGGGGCAGCACCGAGCGGACGAGTGCGTCGGCGCGGGCGGTCTCCGTCCAGGTGAAGGGCTGGTCGGGGCGGCGCAGCCGGACCCCGCGCAGGGGTCCCACGGGCACCACCAGGGTCGTTTCGGGTTCCTCGGGGAACTCCGGCACGGAGCGGGTGAGGTTGGTCCACCGGGCCTCGTCGGCGAGCAGCAGCTCGCGCAGGGCCTCGGGCAGCCGGTTGGGCTCGCTGCGCAGCCGGGCGGTCAGCAGCAGGGCGCGGGTGACGTCGTCGCCCACTTCGCGGGGCTGGGCGGGGACGGCGAGCACGGAGTCGCCGACGCTGCGCCGCGCGACCTCGGCGAGCAGGGTCCGGTGCTCACCGGGAACGTCGACCACGAACTCGTCCACGACCCCGGCGGCATCGGCATGGATGGACAGCCCCACGATGTTGCCGCCTTCGGCGGCCATGGCGTCGACGACGCCGGCCAGCTGGCCGGGCCGGTCCTCGACAACGGTGCGGATCCGCCACAGTGCCACACGCGCCCCCTCACGGAAGGGCGCGCGTCCGCCGGAAGGCCCCATTGCTCCCCGGCGGCGCGCGCCGACTCCCCTCAAGAGTGCAGTCGGCACATTTCGGACGTGCTACGCACCTGTTAGCTTCTCGGGCATTCGATCACGGCAGGAGGGTGAAAGCAGAGACGTGCTTGGGCCGCACCACGGAGAAGTGCCGCCGGTCCGTGGTGGCGACCTCGGTGACCCTGAGCCGTTCGGCCGCCGCGATCACGGAAGCGTCCGTCGTGCCGAGCGGGAGATCCGCATACTGCTCGACGAGTTCGCGGATGCGGGGCCAATCCTGCTGGTGGACCTGTTCGACCTCGAACAGCCCGTCCTCCAGATCTCCGAGCAGAGCGACCTCCGCCCGATTCCCCAGCCGACTGGCCAGGATGTGCACGACCTCGGCTATCGCGAGCACAGGCAGGACCAGCGGGCCGCGGTGCCGCGTCAGCAGATCCCGGGCGGCCGCATGGAAGGTGTCATCGGCATCCATGTGGGCATAGAGCGGCCCGGCATCGACGACGAGTGTCATTCCTCCCCCGCCTCCCCGCGAAGGATCTTCCTGAGACGAACCGAGGTGTCCGTCCTTCCGCTGCGGCCGACACCCGTGGACCGGAATTTTCGGACGGGCCTTTCCGATGCCTCGGACTCCAGCTGCTGGGCCACGTAGTCTTCGAAGCTCATGCCACGCAGCTCGGCGTCGGCCCGCAGTCGCTCTTCCGTGGTCTTCGTCAATTCGATAGTCACTGTCACGCGTTCGACCATAATCGCCGCCCTCCCCTTTGACCTGCGAAACCACGAGCACCCTCATTTCCGGTCACCGCACCGGGGATTCGGCCGCGGCACCGTCGCGGTTAGAGGATCCGTATGAGCATCCGATACCACCGACTGTACGGGGAAATGGCCTCACACGCCGCCCGCCACCAATTCTCCGTCCTTCCAGACCGCGGCCACCAATGGGACGCCCGGGCGGTAGGCGAGGTAGACGGGATCGGGGGCGTCGAGGAGGGTGAGGTCGGCGCGGGCGCCGGTGCCGAGGTGGCCGATGTCGGTGCGGCGCAGGGCGCGGGCCCCGCCTCTGGTGGCGGCGTGCAGGGCCTCGTCGGGCGTCATGCGCATCTCGCGGACCGCCAGGGCGATGCAGAACGCCATGCTGGAGGTGAAGCAGGAGCCCGGGTTGCAGTCGGTCGCCAGCGCCACCGCCGCTCCCGCGTCGAGGAGGGCGCGTGCGGGCGGGTAGGGCTGGCGGGTGGCGAAGTCCACGCCGGGCAGCAGGGTGGCCACGGTGCCGCCGCGCGCGGTCGCCTCCGTCGCGCTCCCTCCGGCCCCCTCTCCCACTCCCTCAGCGGGGGCGGCGGAGGCGAGAGCGTCGATGTCGCCCGGGTCGAGGTGGGTGCAGTGGTCCACCGATGCCGCGCCCGCTTCGACCGCCACCCGGACGCCCGGACCGGGCCCCGACTGGTTGCCGTGGACGCGGGCGCCCAGCCCCGCGCGCCGCCCCGCCGCCAGCACGCGCCGGGCGGCGTCGGCGTCGAACGCGCCGCGCTCGCAGAACACGTCGATCCAGCGGGAGTGGGGGGCGCACGCCTCCAGCATGGGGCCGGTGACCAGGTCGAGGTAGCCCGCGGGGTCGTCGGCGTACTCGGCGGGCACGACGTGGGCGCCGAGGAAGGTGGTCTCGTCGGTCACCCGGGCGGCCACCCGCAGGCAGCGCTCCTCCTCGGCGGTGCTCAGCCCGTACCCCGACTTCACCTCCAGGGTGGTGGTGCCCTGGGTTCGGGCTTCGCGCAGCAGCCGCTCGGCGGTGCCCAGCAGTTCGGCGTCGGTGGCGGCGCGGGTCGCGGCCACCGTGGTGCGGATACCGCCCGCCTCGTAGGGGCGGCCGGCCATGCGGGCGGCGAACTCGCGGCCCCGGTCCCCGGCGAAGACGATGTGGGAGTGGCTGTCGACGAAGCCCGGGATGACGCACCGCCCGGCGGCGTCGACGCGCGCGTCGGCGTCCGGCGCGTGCGCGGAGGGCCCCGTCCAGGCCACCCGGCCCTGCTCGACCACCAGGGCGGCACGGGCGATCACGCCGAGGGCACCCTCCCCCGTCCCCGGGGCGTTGGTGACGAGGGAGCCGATGCCGTCGATGAGCAGTGATCCTGGGGCGGGGGCGGTCACGCGATCAGCTCCTTGATGGCCGTGTGCAGGTCGCGGGGGGCGTCGGGGATCAGGGCGTGAACGCCGTCGCGGACGATCCACCGGCCGTCGGCCATGACGTGGCGGACGTCGGCTGCGGCGGCCGCGAACACCACCGCCTCGGCCGCGGCAGTCGCGGGGTCCGCGCCGGCCAGCCGGATGCCGTCCAGGTCGAGGGTGACGAGGTCGGCGCGGTACCCCGGGGCGATCCGGCCGGCGTCGGGCCAGCCCAGCGCCGTGGCGTGGCCCGCGCCGTGCAGCGCGTCGAGGAGGGCCGCGGCGGGCAGGGTGCCGCGGCGCCCGGTGCGCAGCCGCTCGTGCATCTCGGCCCCGCGCGCCTCCTCGAACATGTCGATGGTGGAGTGGCCGTCACTGCCCAATGACAGAGGGACGCCCGCCAGGTCGGCCAGCGGGGGCAGGCCGTCGGCGAGGTCGCGTTCGGTGGTCGGGCACAGGCACACGCCCGCTCCGGAGGAGCGGATGCGGCCGGTGTCGCCGGGGGTGAGATGGGTGGCGTGGACGAGGACGGGCCTGCGGGTCAGGAAGCCGGTGTCGTCCAGCAGTTCGGCGGGGGTGCGGCCGTAGGCGGCCCGGCAGGCGCTGTTCTCGGCGGGCTGCTCGGAGAGGTGGATGTGGGTCGCGGCCCACCCGGCGCCCTCGCCGAGTTCGGCGACGCGGGCGATGTCGGCGGGCGCGCAGGCGCGCACCGAATGGACCGCGGCGCCCACGCGGGTGTGCCCGCCGGGGCGGAACGCGTCCACGCGGCCGGCCCACTGCTCGACACCGGGGTCGGCGAAGCGCGCCTGGGCGCCGTCGAGCGCGAGGGCGGTGCCGTCGGGGGCGAGGCCGCCCCTGAGGTAGCAGGTGTCGAGCAGGGTGATCCTGATTCCGGCGTCCGCGGCGGCCTGGGTGAGGGCCGCTCCCATGGCGTTGGGGTCGGCGTAGGGGCGGCCGCCGGGGGCGTGGTGCAGGTAGTGGAACTCGCCCACACAGGTGATTCCCGCGAGCGCCATCTCGGCGTAAACGGCGCGGGCCAGGCGCAGGTAGGAGTCCGGATCGAGCCGGGCGGCGATCCGGTACATGCGCTCCCGCCAGGTCCAGAAACTGCCCCCGTTCTCCCCGGTCCGGCCGCGCAGCGCCCGGTGGAAGGCGTGGGAGTGGGCGTCGGCCAGCCCGGGGAGCGTGAGCCCGGCCAGCCGCCGGGCATCGGGGGGCGGCCCGGCGCTCTCCCCCACCGACACGATCCGCCCGTCGTCCACCTCGACGACCACCCCGGCCCGCGCCCCGGCACCGGCCGGATCCCCGGTCAGCGCCCACGCACACCAGTACCGCTCCGGCCGCCCGCTCACCGCTCACCGCCATTGCCGTCGTCGCAGCCGGGCGAAACGGTCGGCGCACCGATGCGGAGGGCCGGGCACATGGGCGCCGCCGTGCCCGCCGCCTCTCCACCGCCGACCACGCGCGAGGCCGCGCCCGCCCGGTCCACCGCTTCCCGTCCCGCCCGCAGCGGAAGGGCACAGCGGGCGGATCCGACCGCTGCGCCGCGGTCCGATCCCCCGGTCGGCGGCCGGACCGGCTCCACCGTCACTCCGCACGGAAATGAAGCGCGGGACCGGCACCGGCCCCTCCCCGGCGCCTCCGCCGCACAATCGCCCACCCCACCCGCCCACGGCATCCGCCGACCGGCGGGTGGGACCGTGTGTGCCCGCATCCCGCTCGGCCCGACGCGGGGTGATCGGGCTCCGTCGCGCCTTTCTCGCGTCGGCATCATGCGGTGTCGTCGCATGCCAGGTCCGCCAGGACGTCGGTCAGGGCCGCGACGCCCCTGTGGCGGTCCGCCGGTTCGGCGTGTTCCTGCGGGGCGTGCGATATGCCCGTTGGGTTGCGGACGAACAGCATGGCCGTTGGCACCGCCGTTGAGAGGACCCCCGCGTCGTGGCCCGCTCCGGTGGGGAGGACGGGAGCGGGCGCGCCGTCGGCGCCGGCCAGGGCCGCGACGCGGTCGCGCAGGCCGGAGCGGAAGTTCACCACGGGCGAGTAGGACTCCTGGTAGGTGGCCTGGAAGACGCCGTGCTCGACCGCCGCGCTGCGGGCGGCGGCGTCGACGGCGTCGGTGACCGCGCGCAGGGCGGCCTCGTCGGGTGCGCGGGCGTCGAGCCACGCGCGCACCCGCGACGGGATGGCGTTGCTGCCGTTGGGCGAGACGTGCACCTTGCCCACTGTGGCGACCGCGCCGTGCTCCTCGGCCGCGGCGCGGGCCGCCAGGACGGTCGCGGCGAACGGCAGCATCGGGTCGTTGCGGTCGGCCAGCCGGGTGGTGCCCGCATGGTCGGCCCGGCCGGAGAAGTCCATGCGCCAGCGTCCATGCGGCCACACCGACCCGGCCACGCCCACCGGGGCACCGGAGTGGACCAGCCCGCGCCCCTGCTCGACGTGCAGCTCCACGAACGCTCCGATGTTCGCAACGAGGTCGGGATCGGGCCCAATCCCCGATGGGTCCAGGCCCGCCGCCTCCATGGCGGAGGACCAGGTGACGCCGTCGGCGTCGGTGAGGCCGGCGGCCCGGTGGGCGGTGATGGCGCCGGTGAGCAGGCGCGAGCCCAGGCAGGGGACGCCGAAGCGGGCCCCCTCCTCCTCGACGAAGACCGTCACGGCGAGCGGGCGGTCGGGCCGCAGGCCGCGCCGGCGCAGTTCGGCCACCGCCGCCAGCGCGCCGGCCACCCCCAGCGGGCCGTCGAACGCGCCGCCGTCGGGAACGGAGTCCAGGTGCGACCCGGTGACGACGGCCCCGGGGCCCGGCTCTCCCCACCACGCCCACAAGTTGCCGTTGCCGTCGGCCCGCACGTCGAGGCCGAGGCCGCCCGCCGCTTCGGTGAACCAGGCGCGGACGTCGCGGTCGGCCGGTGTCCAGGAGAACCTGCGGTACCCGCCGGTGGTGCGGTCGCGGCCCAATGGGGCCAGCCCGGCCCACAGGTCATCGAACGTCTCGCTCATGGTCCGCCGTCCTCCGTCGTCGATCGTCGTCGCCCCGAGCCGCCGGGTCCGCCCCCCGCGCCCCGATGCCGGTCCCCGTCCCCGTCCCACCGTCAGGTGCCCGACATCGGGATGCGCAGCCCGTGGTCGCGGGCGACCGCCTCTGCCTCGGCATACCCGGCGTCGGCGTGCCGGATCACGCCCGTCGCGGGATCGTTGGTGAGGACCCGTTCCAGCTTGCGCGCCGCGAGGTCGGTGCCGTCGGCGACGCTGACCTGACCGGCGTGGATGGACCGGCCCATCCCGACCCCGCCCCCGTGGTGGATGGACACCCACGATGCGCCCGACGCCGTGGTGACCAGCGCGTTGAGCAGCGGCCAGTCGGCTATGGCGTCGGACCCGTCCTTCATCGCCTCGGTCTCGCGGTAGGGCGAGGCCACCGAGCCGGTGTCGAGGTGGTCGCGCCCGATGGCGAGCGGCGCGCTGATCTCGCCCGACGCCACCAGTTCGTTGAAGCGCAGGCCGGCGGCGGCCCGTTCGCCCTGGCCGAGCCAGCAGATACGGGCGGGCAGCCCCTGGAAGGCGACCTTCTCGCCGGCCAGGCGGATCCAGCGGGCGAGGTGGTGGTCGTCGGGGAACAGGTCGAGGACGGCGCGGTCGGTGCGCGCGATGTCGGCGGGGTCGCCGGAGAGCGCCGCCCACCGGAACGGCCCCTTGCCCTCGCAGAACAGCGGGCGGATGTAGGCGGGGACGAACCCCGGGAAGTCGAAGGCGCGGGCGTAGCCGGCGGCGCGCGCCTCCCCCCGGATGGAGTTGCCGTAGTCGAAGACCTCGGCGCCCGCGTCGGCGAAGCCGACCATGGCCTCCACGTGCACGGCCATCGACAGCCGCGCCCGTTCGGTGAACGCGGCGGGGTCGGCGGCGGCGAGGTCGCGCCACTCGGCGGGGTCGACCCCGATGGGCAGGTAGGCAAGGGGGTCGTGCGCGGAGGTCTGGTCGGTGACGATGTCGATGGGCGCGCCGCGCTCCAGGAGTTCGGGCACGGCCTCGGCGGCGTTGCCCAGCAGGCCGATGGACAGGGGGCGGCGCTCCGCACTCGCGCGCCCGGCCAGGCGCAGCGCCTCGTCGAGGCCGTCGGCGCGCACGTCCAGGTAGCCGCCGCGCAGCCGCCGGTCGATCCGGGTGGCGTCGCACTCCACGACCAGGGCGACGCCGCCGTTCATGGTGACGGCCATGGGCTGTGCGCCGCCCATGCCGCCGAGCCCGGCGGTCAGCGTGACGGTCCCGGCCAGGGTTCCGCCGAAGCGCCGCGCGGCGACCGCTCCGAAGGTCTCGTAGGTGCCCTGGAGGATGCCCTGGGTGCCGATGTAGATCCACGAGCCCGCGGTCATCTGCCCGAACATGGTCAGGCCGAGGGCTTCCAGGCGGCGGAACTCCGCCCAGTTCGCCCAGTCGCCGACCAGGTTGCTGTTGGCGATGAGGACGCGCGGCGCCCATTCGTGGGTGCGCAGGACGCCGACCGGGCGGCCCGACTGCACGAGCAGGGTCTCGTCGTCGGCGAGGTCGAGCAGGGACGCGGTGATGCGGTCGAAGCTGGCCCAGTCGCGTGCGGCCCGCCCGGTGCCGCCGTAGACCACCAGCTGTTCGGGGTGCTCGGCCACGTCGGGGTCGAGGTTGTTGTGCAGCATGCGCAGGGCGGCCTCCTGGGCCCACCCCCTGGCGGATCGCTTCGGGCCGCGCGGCGCTCTGACCTGGCGCGGGCCCCCGTTGCCGGTGGCGGTCATGCCGGTCCTCCTCCGTTGTCCGTCGGGGTGTCGGTTCAGCCGAGGGGGGTGACCGATTCGGCTGCGGCGAGAACGGTGCCGTCGGCGATCAGCCCGGCGGCCTCGGCGATCTCGGGGGCGAGGTGGCGGTCGGGCCCGGGGCCGGCGACGCGGGTGCGCAGCGCGTCGCGCACCGCCGCGGTGGCCGGCGCCGGGGTGAGCGGGGCGCGCAGGTCCAGCGCGCGGGCGGCGGTGAGCAGCTCCACGGCCAGGACGCGGGTGAGGCCGTCGACGGCGCGGCGCAGCTTGCGCGCCGCCGACCAGCCCATGGCGACGTGGTCCTCCTGCATGGCCGAGCTGGGGATGGAGTCGACGCTCGCGGGGACGGCCAGGCGCTTGAGGTCGGAGACGATCGCGGCCTGGGTGTAGTGGGCGATCATCTGCCCGGAGTCGACTCCGGGATCGTCGGCGAGGAAGGCCGGCAGCCCGTGGGAGCGGGAGACGTCGAGCATCCGGTCGGTGCGGCGCTCGGCGATGGAGGCGACGTCGGCCACGGCGATCGCCAGGAAGTCGAGCACGTAGCCGACCGGGGCGCCGTGGAAGTTGCCGTTGGACTCCACCCGCCCGTCGGGCAGGACGACGGGGTTGTCGATGACGGCGGCGAGTTCGCGCGCCGCGACGGTCTCGGCGTGGGCGAGGGTGTCGCGCGCGGCGCCGGCGACCTGGGGTGCGCAGCGCAGCGAGTAGGCGTCCTGGACGCGCGTGCAGCCGGGGCCCCGGTGGGAGGCGACGATGGCCGAGCCGGCGAGCAGCGCGCGCATGTTGGCGGCGGCGGCCGCCTGCCCGGGGTGGGGGCGCAGCGCCTGGAGGTCGGCCGCGAAAACGCGGTCGGTGCCCAGGAGCGCTTCGACGCTCATGGCAGCGGTGATGTCGGCGACCCGCAGGAGCGTGTTCAGGTCGTTGCAGGCCAGCACCAGCATGCCGAGCATGCCGTCGGTGCCGTTGATCAGCGCCAGCCCCTCCTTGGCCGCGAGCTCGACCGGGTGCAGGCCCGCGGCGGCCAGGGCGTCGGCGGCGCCCGTGCGCGCGCCGTCGGCGTCGCGGACGTCGCCTTCGCCCGTCAGGGCGAGGGCGACGTGGGAGAGCGGGGCGAGGTCGCCGGAGCAGCCCAGGCTGCCGTATTCGTGGACGACCGGCGTGATCCCGGCGTTGAGCAGGCCGGCCAGCGCGTGGGCGGTGGCCGGCTCCACTCCGGTGCCCCCGGAGGCGAGGGTGCCCAGCCGCAGCAGCATGAGCGCGCGCACCACCTCCCGCTCGACCTCGGGCCCGGTGCCGGCGGCGTGGGAGCGGATGAGGGAGCGCTGCAGCCGGGCGCGCAGCCCGGGAGCGATGTGGCGGGTGGCCAGGGCGCCGAAGCCGGTGCTCACGCCGTAGGCGGGCAGCTCGCCCGCGGCGAGTTCGAGGACGCGTTCCCGCCCCGTGCGCAGGGCCTGGTCGGCGCCCTCGGTGAGGCGGACGCGCGCGCCGCCGCGTGCGACGGCGACGATGTCGCCCGGTGCCGGCCGCGTGGGGCCGATCGGGATCTCCGGAGCGAGGGTCATCTGGCACCTCCTTGCGGCGCACCCGCGGGGCCGACCGGGGGAACGCGTCCCTGACGATCTCGTGGCGGTCGGACAGGCCCGGTCGGCCGCGCTCGGACCGGGCGGGCCTCCAGCCGGTCCGGCGGGCGGCGGTCGCCCGCGGAGCGCGCGGGACCGCCGGGCGGCGCCCGGTCCCCGCCGGCGGTTCGGGGTGGCTGCGGTCGGTGAAGCAGGACGGTCCCGCCCGCTAGGGCGGAATCCCCACCGTTCCCGGCGGAGAAGAGGTCAGGGACCATTCCACGCCGCGGGGTCGGCGTTTGCGAGCCCCGACACGGCGTTGGTGTCCGGTATTTCGGACGGTGGCGCCGGAGGGCCCGCGGGGGTCACCGCCCGGCTCCGGAGCGTGCGCCGGCCCCCGTTGCCGCGGGAGCGTCTGCGGCGGGCCGCGGGCCCGGCCACGCGTCGTCGTCCCAGCTCGCCCGCGCGATCTCGTGGAGCGCCGCCATCCCGCGGCGGATGGCCGGGTGCTGATCCGCCCCGCTGCGCACGACCGTGAGGATCGACCGGGCCGGGCGGACCTCGCCGCTCAGCCGGACCCGGACGACGTCGTGCTCGGCCGCGAGCGGCAGCAGCCTCGGCACCAGGGAGATGCCCAGCCCGCTGCACACCAGCGCGGTGACGGCGATCCAGTCGGCGGCGTGGTGCACGATGCGCGGGGTGAACCCGGCCGCGGCGCAGGCCACCTGGACCATGCGGCCGTGGTCGCAATCGGGGCGGTGCGAGGCGACCCAGTCCTCGTGGGCGGTGTCGGCCAGGCGCACGAACGCGCGGCCCGCCAGCGGGTGGCCGGCCGGCACCAGGAGGTCTTGGGGGTCGTCCACGAGGAGGCGCTGGTCGAACCGGCCGTCGTCCACCGGCGGGAACCCGGGCTCGGGGACGACCAGGGCGAGGTCGGCGGCCCCGGCGAGCAGCAGGTCGAAGCTCTCGGCGGATTCGGCCTCGGCGACCGAGACGTCCATCGCCGGATGCGTGCGGCGCAGGAGGGCGGTGGCCGGGGCGAGCAGGGTCGACACCCCCGTTGGATAGCCGCACATGCGCAGCGGGCCGGTCTCGCCCTCGGCGTGGGCGGCGAGATCGGCCAGGGCCTGCTCCCACCGGGTGGTCATGGCGTCGGCGTGCCGCAGCAGCACGTGGGCGGCCGAGGTGAGCCGGATCCGCCGGCCCTCGGGCTCCAGCAGCGGCACCCCGAGGTCGCGGGAGAGCTGGCGGATCTGCTGGGAGACGGCGGACGGGGTGAGGTGCAGCGACTCCGCCGCCGCGGTGACGGTTCCGTGGTGGTGCACCGCGCGCAGCACGCGCAGTCTGCGAAGGTCGAGCATGAAGGGAACGCTACAAGGTAGCGTGCAGAAAGTGTAGATGGACGTGAACGATCGTCCGGCCGCAGACTGGGCCCATGGAACGATGCGAGCGTCGCGAAGAGGCCGGCACCACCTGCCCCGGCTGCGGGTGGCCCGATTCCGAGGTGTTCGAAGTGGTCTCGCGGCACATGGTGTCCACCGGCATGATGGTCTACACGCGCTGCCCCTGCGGGCGGCTGCGGGCGCGCACCGTCACCGTCCCCTGACCGCCCGGGACCGATCGGCCCCGCTCGCCCGCCGAGTAGCCCGGGGGCGCGGCGTCCCCCGGCCGGACACCGGGCCGACCGCGCGAGGCCGCCCGGGGCGGATCGGGACGTCCGCGGCGGCCGGGCGCCTCGCGGGCGCTGGGCGGACCGCCGGGGTACGGCGGGCGGCGGCGGGGCGGGCGTGGCACACTCGCCGCATGAGCCATGTTCCGGCGGCGACACGGGTGCTGCGGGTGCTGCGGTTCCTGGCCGAGCGCCCGGGCCCCGTATCGGCCGCCGCGATCGCCGCGGGCCTGGGCCTGCCCCGCTCCAGCGTGTACCAGTTGCTGGAGGCCATGGCCGAAGAGGGGTTCGTGACCCACCTGCCCGAGGAGCGCAGATGGGGCCTGGGGCTGGCGGCCTTCGAGATCGGCTCCGCCTATCTGCGCCACGACCCCCTGGAGCGCCTGGCCCGGCCCCTGCTGAAGCGGCTGAGCGCCGAGACCGGCGCCACCGCGCACCTGGGCGTCCTGCACGGGGCCGACACGCTCTACCTGCTCAAGGAGCAGCCGCCGCACGCTCCTACCCTGGTCACCGCCGTGGGGGTGCGACTCCCGGCCCACCTGACGGCGTCGGGCCGCGCGCTGCTGGCGCACCTGCCGCGCGCCCAGGTGCGGGCTCTCTACCCCGGCGCGGCGCACTTCGTCGACCGGACCGGCCACGGCCCGCGCTCACCGGGCGAGCTGCGCGAACGCCTCGCGGTGGAACGGCGCCAGGGGTTCGCCACGGAGGAGTACGCCGTGACCGAGGGGTTCTCCTCGGTGGCGGCCGCGGCGTTCGACCACAACGGAGCCCCCGTGGCCTCGATCGGCCTCACGGTGCCCAGCGCGCGGCCGGTCAGCCCGTCGGGGCTGGCCGCACGGGCGTGCGACGCCGCCGCCGAACTCACCCGCCGCCTGGGCGGGCGGGCACCGGGCTGAAGCGCCCGGCGGCACCGGCGCCGCAGACGCCGACGGCCGCCTCCCCAACCGGTGCGGGGCGGGGAGGCGGCCGGGAAGATCAGCCCGCGTTGGCCCGCATGAACGCCTGGACCTCGGCGCGGTCCGCGCGGAGCTTGGCGAGCGCCTCATCGAGGATGAGCCGGCCCTCCTCCTCGCTGCGGCGCTCCTTCACGTAGGCCAGGTGCGTCTTGTAGGGCTCGGTGCGCGGCGGAGCCGGCGGGTTCTGCGCGTCCTTGCCCGCGGGGAAGCCGCAGCGAGGGCAGTCCCACTCCTCGGGGACCGCGGCCTCGTGAGCGAAGCTCGGCACGACCTCATGCTTGTTGGCGCAGTAGAACGGGACGCGGACCCGCGGCGCGGACTCGCCCCGCTCGGCCTCGCCCATCGGACCGGCGCCGACGCGGCTGCCACGGATGGCACTGCCACTACCCACGAAAACTCCTTAGCCGGACATACCCCACGAAAAGGGGAAACCTGATGCGCGCTCCGCACAGCGACAAGGTGCGGTCAGCGCGCCCGCGCCTCCCATGGGCACGGGCTGGGACGATTACGCTCCCCGGTTGATCAGCAGCCCGAGAACGACGGCGCTCACGATCCAGATGAGGCCCGTTGCGATCGTCAGGCGGTCGAGGTTGCGCTCGACCACCGAGGATCCGCCCAGGGAGGAGGTGACACCGCCACCGAACAGATCGGACAGGCCGCCGCCCTTGCCCTTGTGGAGGAGGACCAGCAGGATCAGCAGCACGCTGCAAAGCATCACGACAATGGACAGACCGAGGATCACACGCTCACCCGTAGCTCGACCCCGACGAGGGGATTGACGACCTTGGGCCCCAAGACCGCGTTATCGCCGCTCGGCTGGGCCAAGGGCCCGGCGGAGGAGGGACCGGGGACAGTTCTCGATTTTACCGTGCGCCCGCGAGGGCGCCGGCTCGTTCCCAAGGGTAAACCCTTTCGGGCAGTCTAACCCGACCCGCGCACCGCTCTGTTCCGCCCCGGCTGCGCTGCGCGCACGGCGGGCGGCCGGGGGGGCCGACGCCCGGGCCGCCGGATCCCCGCACCCGCGGGGATCCGGCGGCGCCGCCCGGTACGGACGGCTACTTGCCCAGCCGCGCCAGCTTGACGAACTCGTCGGGCTTGAGGCTCGCGCCGCCGACGAGGGCGCCGTCGACGTCGCTCTTCGCCATGATCCCGGCGATGTTGTCGGCCTTGACCGAGCCGCCGTAGAGGATCCGGCTCGCGCGCGAGACCTCGGGCGAGTACAGCTCGCCGATGCGCACGCGCAGGGCCCCGCACACCTCCTGGGCGTCGTCGGGGGTGGCCACCTCGCCGGTCCCGATGGCCCAGACGGGCTCGTAGGCGACCACGAGCCGTTCGGCCTGCTCGGCGGTGACGCCCTTCAGCGCGCCGTCGAGCTGCGCCAGGGAGTAGGACACCTGGTCGCCGGCCTTGCGGACGTCCAGGCCCTCGCCCAGGCACAGGATCGGCGTGATGTCGTTGGCGAACGCCGCCTTCACCTTGGCGTTGACGACGGAGTCGTCCTCCTTGTGGTACTCCCGCCGCTCGGAGTGCCCGGCCAGGACGTAGGAGCAGCCCAGCTTGGCCAGCATGGCACCGGAGATCTCGCCGGTGTAGGCGCCCTTGTCGTGCTGGGAGATGTCCTGCGCGCCGTAGCCGATGCCCAGCTTGTCGCCGTCGACCAGGGTCTGCACGCTGCGCAGGCTGGTGAAGGGCGGCAGCACCACGATCTCGGCGGCGTCGAAGTCGGCGGCATTGAGCGCGAACGCCATCTTCTGCACCAGGGCGATGGCCTCGAGGTGGTTGTTGTTGAGCTTCCAGTTGCCCGCGATGAGCGGCGTGCGCTTCGCTTCTGCCATGGTCCGTCCTTGAAAAAGCGGTTGATGCCGGAGCGTGCGGGGCGGCACGCCCCGCACGGAGGTCAGTCGTCCAGGGCCTCGATGCCCGGGAGGGGCTTGCCCTCCAGGTACTCCAGGCTGGCACCGCCGCCGGTGGAGATGTGGCCGAACGCGGCTTCGTCGAAGCCGAGCGCCCGCACCGCGGCGGCGGAGTCGCCCCCGCCCACGACGGTGAACGCCGAGGACTCCGTGAGCGCCCGGGCCAGCGCGCGCGTGCCGTGCGAGTACGGCTCCATCTCGAACACGCCCATGGGCCCGTTCCAGAACACGGTCGCGGCGTCGGCCAGCTTGTCCGCGAACAGCTCCTGGCTCCTCGGCCCGATGTCCAGGCCCATCCGGTCGGCGGGGATGGCGTCGGCGTCGACCGCGCCGTGCGGGGCGTCGGCCGAGAACGCCTCGGCCGCAACCACGTCGACGGGCAGCACGATCTCCACGCCCTGCTTCTCGGCGCGCGCCAGGTAGTCGCGGACCGTGTCGAGCTGGTCGGCCTCCAGCAGGCTGGACCCGACCTCGTAGCCCTTGGCCTTGAGGAAGGTGAAGACCATGCCGCCGCCGATGAGCAGGCGGTCGGCGGTGCCCAGCAGGTTATCGATGACGCCGAGCTTGTCGGAGACCTTGGAACCGCCGAGCACGACGGCGTAGGGCCGCGCGGGGTCGCCGGTGAGCTTGCGCAGCACCTCGACCTCGGCGAGCACCAGGCCGCCGACCGCGTGCGGCAGGCGCCGCGGCAGGTCGAAGACGCTCGCGTGCTTGCGGTGGACCGCGCCGAAGCCGTCGCCGACGTAGAGGTCGGCCAGCAGGGCGAGGCGGTCGGCGAACTCGGCGCGCTCGGCGTCGTCCTTGCTGGTCTCGCCGGGCTCGAAGCGCAGGTTCTCGACCAGCGCGACCTCGCCGTCGGCGAGCCCGCCGGTGACGGCGCGGGCGGACTCCCCCGCGGTGTCGGCCGCGAAGGCGACCGGCGCGCCCAGCAGCTCGCCGAGGCGGGCGGCGACGGGGCGCAGCGAGAACGCGGGGTCGGGGGCGCCCTTGGGGCGGCCGAGGTGCGCGGCGACGACGACGCGGGCGCCGCGGTCGCGAAGCGTGGTGATGGTGGGCAGGCTGGCCCGGATCCGGCCGTCGTCGGTGATGCGCTCACCGTCGAGCGGGACGTTCAGATCGGCCCGGACGAACACGCGCTTGCCCGAGACGTCGAGGTCATCGATCGTCCGCAAGTTGCTCTTCCTTCCGCGGGAGGCCGACCGTGCGGGGAGCCGGCGCTCACACGCCGGTGGCGCCCCTTCGCGGTGAAGGGGCGCCACCCCGGGCGCCCGCACGGTAGCGGTCTGCGTTACAGGTCGGTGCCGACCAGCTTGGCGAGGTCGACGAGGCGGTTGGAGTAGCCCCACTCGTTGTCGTACCAGCCGATGATCTTGACCGTGCTCCCGAAGGTCATGGTCAGGCTGGAGTCGAAGGTGCAGGAGGGCGAGGTGCCGACGATGTCGGAGGAGACGATCGGGTCCTCGGTGTAGCGCAGGACCTGCTTGAGCGGGCCCTCGGCCGCGGCCTTGAACGCGGCGTTGACCTCGTCCTTGGTGACCTCGCGCTCGACCTCGACGACGAGGTCGGTGACCGAGCCGTCGGGCACCGGGACGCGCATGGCCATGCCGTCGAGCTTGCCCTTGAGCTCCGGCAGCACCAGGGCGGTGGCCTTGGCGGCGCCGGTGGTGGTGGGGATGATGTTCTGGGCGGCGGCGCGGGCCCGGCGCAGGTCCGAGTGCGGGAAGTCGAGGATGACCTGGTCGTTGGTGTAGGCGTGGACCGTGGTCATCAGGCCCTTGACGATCCCGAAGTTGTCCAGCAGCACCTTGGCCATCGGGGCGACGCAGTTCGTGGTGCACGAGGCGTTGGACAGGATGTGGTGGCGCGCGGGGTCGTACTGGTCGTCGTTGACGCCCAGGACCACCGTGAGGTCCTCGCCCTTGGCGGGCGCGGAGATGATGACCTTCTTGGCGCCGGCCGCGATGTGCTTCTTGGCGTCCTCGGCCTTGGTGAAGCGGCCGGTGGACTCGATGACGACGTCGACGCCGAGGTCGCCCCAGGGGAGCTGGGCGGGGTCGCGCTGCTCGATGGTGGTGATCGAGGTGTTGCCCACGCGGATGGAGTCGTCGGCGATCTCGACGTCGCCGTCGAGGGTGCCCAGGACGGTGTCGTACTTGAGCAGGTGCGCGAGGGTGGCGTTGTCGGTGAGATCGTTCACCGCGACGATCTCGACCTCGCTGCCGGCGGCCTGGGCGGCGCGCCAGAAGTTGCGGCCGATCCGACCGAAGCCGTTCACGCCTACACGGATGGTCACGGTAACCAATCTCCTCACGTGGTCGTGGGTAGCGATGACACGTCCGGCGCCGGGCGCCGGATCGCGGAAGACGAGCGCTGGGGGTTCTCGGCCGAGCCTATCGCTCCTGTCGGCCGGCAGGGGCGATGGCCCCGGCCGCCTGGCCGGTCACCACGGCGCCGTGCTCAGCTTCGCACCGTCCGGCATGGGAGGTCTAGACCATTTTCCGAAGTTTTCGCAGGTCCGGACCGCCTAACAAAACCGCACAGCCGCTGCGGCCCGCGCCCCGCCCGCCATCACGCACGGTGACCGCGGGGGGTGGCATCGGGACGCCCGGACCCCCGCACAGGGGTTTCACCGCGCCGCGGCCGGTCCCCGTTCGGCCGCCCGCGCGGCGTGAACTTCTGTCGTTAACGCCGTGTTACCGGGAGGGGGTGGAGGGAGGCCGCCGCCGGGAAGGGCGCGCGGGCCGGGCCGCCGGCACGGGCGGGCCCGGGGCGGCGTCGCGCCGGCCGGACTCGGGAGCGGCGCCCGGCCGGGGAGGCGGGGAGCGCGGCGCGGCCGGTGCCGGCCGCAGCCGCACCGCCGCGAGGGCGCCCCGCGCGGACGGGCAGGGCTCGCGGTGCTCAGGGCACGAGCATGTCCGGGGTGAGGTTGGCGTCGGTTCCGGGCACGCCCAGGTCGCACGCGCGCTTGTCGGCCATGGCGAGCAGCCGCCGGATCCGCCCGGCGATGGCGTCCTTCGTCAGCGGGGGCGCGGAGAGCTGGCCCAGCTCCTCCAGCGACGCCTGCTTGTGGGCCAGCCGCAGCCGGCCCGCCGCCACCAGGTGGTCGGGGGCCTCCTCGCCCAGGATCTCCAGGGCGCGTTCGACCCGTGCCCCGGCCGCCACCGCGGCGCGGGCGCTGCGCCGCAGGTTGGCGTCGTCGAAGTTGGCCAGCCGGTTGGCGGTCGCCCGGACCTCGCGGCGCATCCGCCGCTCCTCCCAGGCCAGCACGCTCTGGTGGGCTCCCAGCAGGGTGAGGAGGGCGCCGATGGAGTCGCCGTCGCGCACCACGACCCGGTCGACGCCGCGGACCTCGCGCGCCTTCGCGTGCACCTTGAGCCGGCGGGCGGCCCCCACGAGGGCGAGTGCGGCCTCGGGCCCCGGGCAGGTGACCTCCAGCGACATCGAGCGCCCCGGCTCGGTCAGCGAGCCGTGCGCGATGAAGGCGCCCCGCCACGCGGACTCGGAGTCGCAGGCCCCGCCGGCGACGACGTGCCGGGGCAGGCCGCGCACGGGCCGGCCGTTGTTGTCGATCAGGCCGGTCTGGCGGGCCAGGCTCTCGCCCTCCTTGATGACGCGCACGACGTAGCGGTTGCCCTTGCGCAGGCCGCTGGGGGCCAGGACGACGACCTCGGACTCGTGGCCGAACACCTCGGAGATGTCCTTGCGCAGCCGCCGCGCGGCCGCACCGGTGTCGAGCTCGGCCTCGATCACGATGCGCCCGCTCACCAGGTGCAGGCCACCGGTGAAGCGGAGGATCGTGGAGACCTCGGCCTTCCGGCAGCATGGTTTCAGAACGGTCAATCGGCTCAACTCGTCCTTCACCACGCCGGTCATCGCCATGGATGCCGCCCTCCCCCTGGAACTGGCCACCGCCGCCGGCGGTGGGTGCACGCTGTCCGTCCTCCGTCGCAGACTACTGGCCCCGTGCCGGTTCCCCCACGCCCCCGGCCGCGTGTCCAATCTCCCTGATCGATCCGGCGAGTCGTGGTTTCCGGCTTCGGGTGATCTTGCTCCGGAATGCGCCACCGGGGCAGGGCGGGGGGCGGGAACGGGGCGGGGGAACGCGGGGCCGGGGGGCGGCCCGCGGCGGGGGCCGGCGGCCCGATCCGGCCGTGCGCGGCGGACCGGCGCGCCCACCCGGTGGCCGAGTGGGCGCGCGGGCGGCCGGGATCAGCGCCCGGCGCGGGCCCGGAGGTGGTCCCTCAGGACCACGGCCTGGTTGTGCTCGGTGTCCTTGGCCCCGAACAGGAGGGTGACCGGCCCCTTCCGCGCGGCCTCCACCAGCGGGGCGACCGCCTCGGGGCGCGACTCCAGCTCCGCGGTGTAGCGCTCGCGGAACTCCTCCCACTTGGCCGGATCGTGGCCGAACCACGTGCGCAGCTCATTGCTCGGTGCGGCGTCCTTGGGCCAGCCGTCCAGGCGCAGCGCCTCCTTGCGCACGCCGCGCGGCCACACCCGGTCGACCAGGAAGACCTGTCCCCGGGGCGGGTCGTGCACGGCGTCGTACACGCGGACAAGATCGATGCGCGGTGCCGTGTCAGCTGCCATGTGCGGCCACTGCCCCGGTCGCGGCCGGCCAACCCTCCCGCCCGGGGCGGGCGGGGTTCACTCGCGGAAGACCTGGTCGAAGGCTGCCGCGAGGCGGTCGGGGTCGTGGCGCGGAGAGCCGTCGGGTGCTCCGACGTCGGCCAGGACCAGCCGGCCGCCCAGCCCCTTGGCGGCGTCGTTGAGCGGGCCGCTGTCCTCGACCACGCCGCGGTCGGCCAGCACGACGTCGACCCCCAGGCGGGGGGCGTGGGCCGCCAGGACCTCCAGGTAGGTCTCGGGCCGGAAGCCGTCGGTCTCGCCCCGCTGCGGCGACAGGTTCAGCGCCACCATCCGGCGCGCCTTGCTCTCGACGAGGGCGTCGGCGAGGTCGGGCACCAGCAGGTGCGGCAGCACGCTGGTGAACCACGACCCGGGGCCGAAGACGATCCAGTCGGCCTCGCGCACCGCCTTGACGGCCTGCGGCGAGGCCGGCGGGTTCTCGGGCACCAGCGAGATCGAGCGGACCCGGCCGCGGGTGCTGGCGCAGGCGACCTGGCCGCGGACCGTGGTGATGCCGTGGGGCCGGTGCGGATCGGCCCCCTCGACCTCGGCGACGATGTCCAGCGGCACCGACGACATCGGCAGCACCCGGCCGTGGGCGCCGAGGAGCTGGCCCACCCAGTCGAGGCCCGCCACGGAGTCGCCCAGCAGCTCCCAGAGGGCGACGATGAGCAGGTTGCCGACCGCGTGCCCGTGCAGCTCCCCCTCGGAGCGGAAGCGGTGCTGGACGACCTCGCTCCAGGTGTGCCCCCACTCGTCGTCGCCGCACAGCGCGGCCAGGGCCATGCGGAGGTCCCCGGGCGGCAGGACGCCGAGCTCGCGGCGGAGCCGGCCGCTGGAGCCGCCGTCGTCGGCGACGGTCACGACGGCGGTGACGTCGGTGGTCACCCGCCGCAGTGCGGAAAGCGACGCGTGCAGCCCGTGCCCGCCCCCCAGCGCGACCACCCGCGGCGGCGGGGCGTCGTCGCCGCCGATGTGCCCGTGCCCGCTGCGGCGGCGCCCGGCGGCGAATCCGACGTCGGCGGTCCGCAGGCCCTGGTCGGGGCCTGGAACCGGAACATGGTGCGCGTCGCGCCCGCCCGCACTGGGGTCGTCTGCCATCGAGTCCGCTTACCTCTGGGTCGTTGTCGGATGAGCACCGCGCGGAGACCCGGGATCGGGCAGGTGAACCGATGCGCACCACGGTTGGAATGAGCCAATGCTACGGCCCGGCGGGGCGTGCGCCGATCGTCCTCGCGGGCAACGGCCCGTCGCGATCACTCCCGGCCGAGGTCACGGTGCACGACGTGCACCTCGAGGCCCTGCTCACGCAGCCGCTCGCCGAACTGCTCGGCCATGGCGACGCTCCGGTGTTTACCGCCCGTACACCCCACCGCAAGCGTCATGTAGTGCTTGCCTTCGCGCTGATAGCCCGCGATGACCAGGCGCAGCACCTCGGAGTAGGAGTCGAGCATCTCCTTGGCGCCGTTCTGGGCGAGCACGTACTCCAGGACGGGGGCGTCGCGCCCGTTCATCGGGCGCAGCTCGGGGATCCAGTGCGGGTTGGGCAGGAAGCGGCAGTCCAGGACGAGGTCGGCGTCGACGGGCAGCCCGTGCTTGAAGCCGAAGGAGACGATGTTGGCGCGCGGCTTGGACTCCTCGGCCTCGCCGAAGAAGCCGATGACCTTCGCCTTGAGCTGGTGCACGTTGAGCTGGGAGGTGTCGATGACCAGGTCGGCCTCGCCGCGGATGGCGCGCAGGGTCTCGCGCTCGCGTGCGATGCCGTCGGTCAGCCGGCCGTCGCCCTGGAGGGGGTGGGGGCGGCGCACGCTCTCGAAGCGCCGCACCAGCGTTTCGTCGCCGGCCTCCAGGAACACCACGCGGGCGGCGATGCCGAGCCGGCGCAGCTCCTCGACGGTCGAGAGCAGGTCCTCGGTGAACGCCATGCTGCGCACGTCGACCACCGCGGCCACCCGGGGCACGGCGCCCTGGGTGCGGCCGGCGAGGTCGATCATGGTCGGCAGCAGGCCGGGCGGCAGGTTGTCGACGACGAACCAGTCCAGGTCCTCCAGCGCCCGCGCGGCGGTGCTGCGCCCGGCACCGGACATGCCCGTGACGATGACGATCTCGGGCGGGAGGTTCCCGCTGAGACTGCCGTTGCCGTTGCCGGTCTTGTCATCCCCCATGGTGTGGCTCATCCTCGTCTGCTGGGCCGCGCCCCGTGGCCGGGACGCGGCTCTCGTCGTCGTTTCCCTGCCCCGGCCGCGAGCTTCCCCCTGGTTCGCCGTTCAGCCGGGCGTGGATGGATTCGGCGAGCCGTGCGCCGATGCCCGGAACCTCCGCGATCTCCTCCGCCGTGGCCTCGGCGAGGCGCTTCACCGACCCGAAGTGTTTCAGCAGCGCCGTGCGGCGCGTGGGCCCCAGGCCCGGCATGTCGTCGAGCGCACTGCCGGTGAGCGCCTTGGCCCGCTTCTGGCGGTGGTAGGTGATCGCGAACCGGTGCGCTTCGTCGCGCACCCTCTGCAACAGGTACAGGCCCTCGCCGGTCCGCGGCAGGATCACCGGATCGTCGTCGTCGGGCAGCCACACCTCTTCCAGCCGTTTGGCGAGACCGCACACGGCGATGTCGTCGATGCCGAGCTCGTCCAAGGCCTGCTTGGCGGCCTGGACCTGCGGACGTCCGCCGTCCACGACTACCAGATTAGGCGGATAGGCGAACTTGGCGGGCGCCGACCCGGATTCTTTGCCCGAGGTCACAGCGGCGCCGTCCTCGGCGCCGGGGACGGGCGGGCCGCCGTCGTCCGCGTGGCCGTCGCCCATGGTGGCGACCTCGCCGTGCTTGCGGCTCTCCTCCAGGTAGCGGGTGAAGCGGCGGGTGATGACCTCGTGCATGGAGGCGACGTCGTTCTGCTCGGCGTCACCGCGGCTGGTGCCGCGGATGCTGAAGCGCCGGTACTCGGGCTTGCGGGCCAGGCCGTCCTCGAACACCACCATGGACGCCACCACGTGCTCGCCCATGAGGTTGGAGATGTCGAAGCACTCGATGCGCAGCGGGGCTTCGTCCAGGCCCAGGGCGTCCTGGATCTCGCCCAAGGCGCGGCTGCGCGTGGTGAGATCGCCCGCACGCTGGGTCTTGTGCCGGGCCAGCGCCTGCTCGGCGTTCTTGGCGACGGTTTCGAGCAGCGCCTTCTTGTCGCCCCGCTGGGGGACCCGGAGGTCGACGGCCGAGCCGCGGCGCTCGCTGAGCCACGCGGTGACCGAGGCGCGGTCGGCGGGCTCGGCCGAGACCAGGACCTCGCGCGGGATCACGGCGGCCCCGCCGTCGGGTGCGCCGTCGCCGTTGCCGTAGGCCTGGGCGAGGAAGCGCTCGACGAGGTGGCCGGTTCCGACGTCCTCGACCTTGTCGACGACCCAGCCCCGCTGGCCGCGGATGCGCCCGCCCCGGACGTAGAAGACCTGGACGGCGGCCTCCAATTGGTCCTCGGCTACGGCGATGACGTCGCAGTCGGTGGAGTCGCCCAGGACCACCGCCTGCTTCTCCAGCGCGGTGCGCAGGGCCTGGATGTCGTCGCGCAGGCGCGCGGCGCGCTCGTACTCCTGCTCCACGGCGGCATCGCGCATGTCCTGCTCGAGGCGGCGGATGAACCGGCCGGTGTCGCCGGCCATGAAGGAGCAGAAGTCCTCGGCCAGCGCGCGGTGCTCGTCGGCGTCGACGCGGCCGACGCAGGGGGCGACGCACTTGCCGATGTAGCCGAGCAGGCAGGGGCGCCCGGCGTTGCGGGCGCTGCGGAAGACCCCGGCCGAGCAGGTGCGCACGGGGAAGACGCGCAGCAGCAGGTCGACGGTCTCGCGGATGGCCCAGGCGTGGCCGTAGGGGCCGAAGTAGCGGACGCCCTTGCGCTTGGCACCGCGCATGACCTGGATGCGGGGGTAGTCCTCGCCCATGGTGACGGCGAGGTAGGGGTAGCTCTTGTCGTCGCGGTACTTGACGTTGAAGCGGGGGTCGTACTCCTTGATCCAGGAGTACTCCAGTTGCAGCGCCTCGACCTCGGTGCCCACGATGGTCCAGTCGACATCGGCGGCGGTGGCGACCATGTTCTGGGTGCGCGGGTGCAGGCCGGCGAAGTCCTGGAAGTAGGTCGAGAGGCGCGCGCGCAGGTTCTTCGCCTTGCCCACGTAGATGACCCGGCCGTGCTCGTCTCTGAAGCGGTAGACCCCCGGGGTCGTCGGAATGGAGCCGGGGCGGGGTCGCAACTGGGGTTGGGCTGGCATGCCTCCATTGTGGTCGGCGGCGCGGACATCGGCCACTCGGCGTCACCGCCGGCGGGCGCGGGACGGCGCCGGTCGCCGTTCGGGACCCGGGGTGGAATGCCAGGTCAGAGGGGGGTGCCGGCTGTGGGACCGCCTCACCGAATGTCACGATTAGGTATCCGCATGCCCTAGGTTGGGCGGGTACGAACGGAAATTCCACTAGCTCACGAGGAGTCCATCCGTGGATCTCGCCCAGTGGATCACGATCGGCGTCGCCGTCGCGATCTCCGTGCTCCTGGTCACGGTTGTGCACTGGCTGCTCACCCACAAGCTCCGCCGGGTCTGGTCCCTGGCGGGGCCGCTCGTCGAGCGCTGCCGGGGCTCGGCGTACGCCGCCGCGGCCGTCATCGGCATCAACGTCGCGCTGCCCAACCGGGGCGAACTGGCGGACCGGTCCGTCTTCCCCCTGCTCCAGCACGGGATGTCGATCCTGCTGATCGGCGCGCTGACCTGGCTGGCCCTGACGGCTGCCTACGCGGTGACCGACACCGTGCTGCTCAAGCTCGCCGAGCGCAACGCCGACGACGACCGCCGCTCCCGCCGTTTGCAGACCCAGGTGCGGCTGTTGCGCCGGGTGGTCGCGACCATCATCGGGTTCCTCGCCGTGGCCGCCATCCTGTTCACCTTCCCCGCCGTGCAGGGGCTGGGCGCCGGGCTGCTGGCCTCGGCCGGCCTGCTGTCGGTGGTGGCCGGTGTGGCGGCGCAGTCGACACTGGGCAACATCTTCGCCGGACTGCAACTGGCGTTCAGCGACGCGCTGCGCATCAACGACATCGTCGTGTTCCAGGGCGAGTGGGGGCGGGTCGAGGAGCTGAGCCTGACCAACGTGACCCTGCGGATGTGGGACGAGCGGCGCCTGGTGGTGCCGGTCTCGTACTTCGCCACGAGCCCGTTCGAGAACTGGACCAAGCAGGGGGCGTCGATCACCGGCTGGGTGATGCTCCAGGTCGACTGGTCGGTGCCGATCGAGAAGATCCGCGAGGAGGTGGGCTCCTTCGTCACCGAGCACCCGCTGTGGGACGGGCGGCGCTGGTCGCTCCAGGCCACCGACATCCTCGACGGCGGGGTGGTGCAGCTGCGGGCGGTGGCGACCACCGCCGACGCCGACGCCCGCTGGGACCTCGCCTGCGACCTGCGCGAGCACCTGATCGGCTTCATCAGCACGAACTACCCCGAGGCCCTGCCGCGGGGGCGGACGGAGTTCATCGCGGCCGGCGAGGACGACTACGCGACCGCCTTCCCGCAGTCGGCGTTCCGCCGGGGCCGCCCCTCGGCCGCGACGGATGAGCCGGGTGGAGCCGAAGCGCCGCGCGGAGCGGGCTCCCCGGGGCCCGACGGGTCGGTCGGTGTCGCGGGCTCCCGTGGCACGGAGGGCGGGTCCAGGGGCAGCGGCACCGACGACGACGGCCGCGGCGACGACGACGGAGACGGCGGCAACGACGGCGAGTGAGCGTGAGGCCGGCGCCGGGGACGGTGCCGGCCACCGTTCACTCCCCCGGGCCCGTGGCCCGGACCGGGCCCTGGGCTCCGGATCCGGGCCACGGGCCCGGGGTCACTCCAGGGTGATGTCGGTCCCCGCCACCGAGATGGCCAGCTCCTCCAGCGGCTGCTGCGAGGGGCCGGCGAGCACCGCCCCGGTCGAGATGTCGAACTCGCTGCCGTGGCACAGGCAGTGGATGTTCTCCTCGACCTCCTGGATCGTGCACCCGGCGTGCGGGCAGACGGCGTTGAACGCCTTGTACTCCCCCTCGGTGGGCTGGGTGATGACGAGTTTCCCGTCGATGACGATCGTCCCGCCGCCCTCAGGGATGTCGGTCGTCTGCGCGACCACCGTCCCCCTCAGGGCGTCCTGCGGCTGGGGCCTGTTCTCCTCCGTGGTGCAGGCCGCGGCCCCCACGACGGCGACCCCCGCGGCCCCGGCGGCCCCGAGCAGCCGCCGCCGGCTCATCCCACACCCACACGCCGCCCCCGCACCCATCGCGCGATCCCCTTCGATCCGGACTACTGACTACTACACACTGTAGTACCGGGCGCGGACCGCACCGACACCAGGGCGGGAGCGGAATCGGACCCCGCGCACCGGGCGGTCGGCGCCGGTCCCGCGGCGGCTCCCCGGCGGTGCCCGACGGGGTGGGAGGCGGGGAACTCCAGGCGGCCCCGGAACGCCGATGGCCCCAGCGTGCTGGGGCCATCGGCGTTCCGGCCCCGCGGCGCCGCGAAGCCGTTGTCAGTTGGCTCGGACGACGACCGTTCGGGCGACCTTGTCGTGTGCGCCCTGGTGGTTCGGGCGGTCCCAGAGGGGCCAGATGACCACCGCCAGCACCGCGAACGGGCCGATGAACACCACCGCGGCCCACCCGAGGGCCATCGTGAGGCTGCCGATGTTGAGGACGGCGGAGCGCGCGATGATCGACGCGACGGGGATGGGTCCCGGTCGGCCGCCGTTGTCGGCCGGCGCGACCTCCAGTTTCAACAGGCTCTTGCCGAACGTGCGGCGCCTTCCCTTCACCAGCACCGTGTCGTAGACGGTGAGGATGAGGAAGTAGACCACGCTGAAGATGATCACGAAGTTGCGCCAGGCCACGGAGCCGTCGCGCAGGCCGTCGAGGGCCTGGCCGCCGATCCAGACCAGCGCGATGACCAGCGCGACGATGGCCGCGGGCACGAGCACGATCACCCAGTCGATGAGCCGGGCGGCCACCCGCGCCCCCCACTGCGCGATCGGACGCTCCCGCTCCGCCTCCGCGACGAATGGCGGCGCGGGAACGGGGGCGGGGACGGGAGTGGGTGTGTGGGTGTGGACGGCCATGGGCTCGACCCCGGGGTAGGGCGGCGGCGGTTCGGCGTCGCGGTACGGCGGCGGACGCTGCTGCTCACCGTGCGGGCGGGGGTCGGCGCCCGGATACGGGGACGGATCGCCCTGACCGTACCGGGGCGGATCACCTTCGCGGTACGTGGGCGGCTCGGCGCCGCTGCCATGCGGCTGTGCGCCCGCGCTCCCGTGCGGGGGGTCGGCACCCCCGTAGGGCGGCGGCCCGGAGGCCCCGTACGGCTGGGGGTCGGCGCCCCCGTACGGCGGCGGCCCGGAGGCCCCGTACGGCTGGGGGTCGGCACCCCCGTACGGCGGCGGCCCGGAGGCCCCGTACGGCTGAGGGTCGGCACCCCCGTACGGCGGCGGCTCGGCGGCTCCGTAGGGCTGAGGGCCCGCGGCACCGCCGTACGGATCGGTGCCCCCGTACGGCTGACGGCCGGTTCCACCGTACGGCTGGGGAGCGGCGTCCGCGTACCGGGGCGGGGCGGAATCGCGGTAGGGCGGGGTGGCGGTGTTCCCGTACGGCGGGACCGGGGCTGCGGGGGTCTCCGGGGCGGGGTAGGGCGGCGGCGGGCCGCCGGCCCGTCCGCCCGGGTCGTAGCCTGCGGACTGCTGCTGCGGAACACCCGCCCCGTCGTTCCAGGGCGACGGGTGACTCATGAGAGGCGGTACCTCCTCGGGGCACGGCAGGGGGCTCGGCGCCTGAGCGGCGTGCCGGATGCGTCAGGCGGGGCGGTCGGGGCACCGGAGGCCCGGCCGGGCCGGGGCTGCGGACCCGACGACGACCCTTATGACGATACCGATCCCACCGGCCCGCCGACCACCGCCGTATCGCCGACCCGGTCGTGGATTCCGCGCCGCTGCGGCGAGGTGAAGACGGAGACGACGGCGTAGGCCGACACCATGAGCGCGATCATCCCGAGCACCGGCACGAAGTTGAACAGCACCGATGCGTAGAGCACGGCCGACCGCTTGAACACCGCCACGGGCACCGGGGCCTCCCCCGGGCCGGGCAGGAGCGGATCGGGGGCGGCACCGCCGGTTCCGGCACCCGTCGCGGCCCGCGAACGGGTCTCGGGCGCGGGGGCCGCCGTGATCCGCACGCGGCACACCCACTTGCCGATGGTGCGCCCGTACAGGCCGGTGAAGATGACCTCGTAGCCGGTGTAGAGCGCGAACAGGCTGAGTGACAGCACCACGGCGGGCAGCGGCTGGATGCCCGCGGGATCGGCGGCCCCTGGCAGGGTGCGTATCACCAGCGAGGTGACGGCCAGCGCGGCCGCACCGGTGATGACCAGGTCGACGAGCCGGGCCGCGATCCGCCGGCCGAGTCCGGCCGGGTGCGGTCCGAGTCCGGCCGGGGGTGGGCCGGGGGAAGCGCTCATACATCTCCTTGAACGGGGGCGCTGACGATGCTAGAGGATCTTGGCGAGGAAGCGTCCCGTGTAGGACTCCTCGACGCTCGCGATCTCCTCGGGGGTTCCGGTGGCCAGCACCGTACCGCCCCGCGAACCTCCCTCGGGCCCCATGTCGATGACGTGGTCGGCCGTCTTGATGACGTCGAGGTTGTGCTCGATGACGATCACGGTGTTGCCGGCGTCGGCCAGCCGGTTCAGCACGCCCAGCAGCTTGCGGATGTCCTCGAAGTGCAGGCCCGTGGTGGGTTCGTCGAGCACGTAGACGGTACGCCCGCTGGAGCGGCGCTGGAGTTCCGAGGCGAGCTTGACCCGCTGTGCCTCGCCGCCCGACAGGGTGGTGGCGGGCTGCCCCAGGCGGACGTAGCCCAGGCCGACGTCGTTGAGGGTCTGCATGTGCCGGCGGATCCCGGAGATCGGCTCGAAGAAGTCGACCGCCTCCTCGATCGGCATGTCGAGCACGTCGGCGATGGTCTTGCCCTTGTAGTGCACGTCCAGGGTCTCGCGGTTGTACCGCGCGCCGTGGCAGATCTCGCAGGGCACGTAGACGTCGGGCAGGAACTGCATCTCGATCTTGATCGTGCCGTCGCCGGCGCACGCCTCGCACCGGCCGCCCTTGATGTTGAACGAGAACCGCCCCGGCTGGTAGCCGCGCATCTTGGCCTCGGCGGTCTGGGCGAACAGCTTGCGGATGTGGTCGAAGACCCCGGAGTAGGTGGCGGGGTTGGACCGCGGGGTGCGCCCGATGGGGCTCTGGTCGACGTGCACGACCTTGTCGACCTGGTTGAGGCCGTTGACCCGGACGTGCCGGCCGGGCACCGAGCGGGCGCCGTTGAGCTCCTTGGCCAGCACCTTGTACAGGATCTCGTTGACCAGCGTGGACTTGCCCGACCCCGACACCCCGGTGACCGCGGTGAACACGCCCAGCGGGAACGCGACGTCGACATCGTGCAGGTTGTTCTCGCGCGCGCCCTTGACGACGAGTTCGCGCCCCTTGACGCGGGGCCGCCGGCCGACCGGGACCTCGATGCGGCGCCGCCCGGTGAGGTAATCGCCGGTGGAGGATTCGGTGCTGTTGAGCAGATCCTCGACGGTGCCCGACACCACGACGTCGCCGCCGTGCTCGCCGGCGCCGGGGCCGATGTCGACCACCCAGTCGGCCGCTCGGATGGTGTCCTCGTCGTGCTCGACGACGATGAGCGTGTTGCCGATGTCGCGCAGCCGCTGGAGGGTTTCCAGCAGCCGGATGTTGTCGCGCTGGTGCAGCCCGATGGAGGGCTCGTCGAGCACGTAGAGCACGCCGACCAGGCCGGAGCCGATCTGGGTGGCCAGGCGGATGCGCTGGGCCTCGCCGCCCGACAGCGACGCGGCCGCCCGCTCCAGGCTGAGGTAGTCCAGGCCGACGTCCAGCAGGAAGCCGAGCCGGGCGTTGATCTCCTTGAGGACCTGGCCGGCGATCACCTGGTCGCGCTCGCTGATGTCGAGATCGCGCAGGAAGTCCGCGGTCTCGTTGAGCGCCATGGAGCTGACCTCGGAGATGGAGGCGCCGCCCACGGTCACCGCGAGGATGACCGGCTTGAGCCGCTTGCCCTCGCAGACGGGGCAGGGCACCGTGCGCATGTAGCCCTCGAGGCGCTCGCGGCCGGAGTCGCTCTCGCTCTCGGAGTGGCGGCGCTTGAGCCAGGGGATGACGCCTTCGAAGTTGGTGTAGTAGGAGCGGGTGCGCCCGTAGCGGTTGCGGTAGCGCACGTGCACCTGGGTCTCGTGGCCGTGCAGCAGCGCCTTGCGGCCGGCCTTGGGGAGCTTCTCCCAGGGGGTGTCGAGGTCGAACCCGATGGCGTCGCCGACCGCCTCCATCAGCCGGCCGAAGTACTCGGTGGCGTGCCCGCCCGACCAAGGCGAGACCGCGCCCTCGTTGATGGTCTTGGCGGGGTCGGGGACCAGGAGCTCGGGGTCGACCTCCATGCGCGTGCCCAGCCCGGCGCAGTCGGGGCAGGCGCCGTAGGGCGAGTTGAAGGAGAAGGAGCGGGGCTCCAGCTCCTCGAAGGAGAGGTCGTCGTAGGGGCAGTACAGGTGCTCGGAGAACACCTTCTCGCGACCGGGGTCGCCCTCGGGGGTGTCGACGAAGTCGAGCACGATGGTGCCGGCGGCGAGCTGGAGCGCGGTCTCGACGGAGTCGGTGAGCCGCTGCTTGGCGGATTCCTTGACCGCGAGGCGGTCGACCACGACCGCGATGTCGTGCTTCTCCTGCTTCTTGAGCGCGGGGGCTTCGTCGAGGCGGACGGCGGCGCCGTCGACGATCGCGCGGGTGAAGCCCTTGCTCTGGAGGTCCTTGAACAGCTCCGCGTACTCGCCCTTGCGGCCCCGCACGACCGGCGCGAGCACCTGGAAGCGGGTGGATTCGGGCAGCTCCAGGACGCGGTCGACGATCTGCTGCGGGGTCTGGCGGGCGATCTCGCGTCCGCACTCGGGGCAGTGGGGGACGCCGATGCGCGCCCACAGCAGCCGCAGGTAGTCGTAGACCTCGGTGATGGTGCCGACCGTGGAGCGGGGGTTGCGGTTGGTCGACTTCTGGTCGATGGAGACCGCGGGCGACAGGCCCTCGATGAAGTCGACGTCGGGCTTGTCCATCTGGCCCAGGAACTGGCGGGCGTAGGCCGACAGGGACTCGACGTAGCGGCGCTGGCCCTCGGCGAAGATGGTGTCGAAGGCCAGTGAGGACTTGCCCGACCCCGACAGCCCGGTGAAGACGATCATGGCGTCGCGCGGGAGGTCCAGCGAGACGTCTTTGAGGTTGTGCTCCCGGGCGCCCCGGATCACCAGCTCCTCGGCCATGTGCTTGATCAGCCCTTTCGGCATCGGCTCGCGTATCGAGGGCGCGCAGGGCCCCAAGGGGGTGCACGCCACGCGGGATGGGTGGGGAGGAGGTGCGGCGCGGAGCGCGCGCCATCCGTCGTTCGGCCCCAGACCTCTAAGTTAACGATTTCGGGGGGCGGAAACTTCCACATGGGAAAACGCCCGATGCCCGCCGGTTTCCCGGCGGGCATCACCACTATAGACGACGTCAGGCGAACAGTCGTTCGAACGCTCGCCTCATTCCCCGCTGACGCTGCGCGGGCCCGACCCCGCCTTCGCCTCCGCGGACGGGGCCTTGCGGAGCAGGCTGGCCACGATGGTCACGGTCATCACGCCGAGGATCACGGTCAGCGAGAGGCCGGTGCTGATCTCGGGGACGTGCACGCCGTTCTCGTGCAGCGCGTGCAGGATCATCTTGATGCCGATGAACACCATGATCCCCGCCAGGCCCCAGCTGATGTAGGTGAGCCGGTCCATGAGCCCGGCCAGCAGGAAGTAGAGCTGGCGCAGGCCCAGCAGCGCGAACGCGTTGGCGGTGAAGACGATGTAGGCGTCCTGGGTGAGGCCGAAGATGGCCGGGATGGAGTCGACGGCGAAGACGAGGTCGGTGACGCCGATGGCCACGATCACCAGGAGCATGGGCGTGACGTGGCGGCGTCCCTCCTTCTTCACGGTGAGGTGGGCGCCGTGGTACTCGTCGGTCACCGGCCACACCTGGCGCACCATGCGCACGGCGAAGCTCTGGGTGAAGTCCTGGTCCTCTTCGTCCTTCTTGAGGTGGTCGCGGACGATCTTGACGGCGGTGTAGATGAGGAACGCGCCGAAGAGGTAGAAGACCTCGCTCCAGGCGTTGATGGCCTGGGCGCCGATGGCGATGAAGATACCGCGCATGACCAGCGCGATGACGATGCCGATCAGGAGCACTTCGTGCTGGTAGCGCTTCGGCACCGCGAAGCTGCCCATGATCAGGTAGAAGACGAAGAGGTTGTCGACGCTGAGGCTCTTCTCGGTCACGAAGCCCGCGAAGTACTCGCCGGCGATCGTGGCGCCGCCGTAGTACCAGACACCGAACCCGAACAGGATCGCGATTCCGATGTAGAAGGCGGCCCACCACGCCGCCTGCTTCATCCCGAATTCCTTCGGGCCGCTCTTCTTGCTCCACGGGTGGTCGACGATCGCGAGGTCGACCGCCAGGATCACCACCATCGCGCCGATGGTGGCAAGCCACACCCACATAGGGACATCCATAGGAGAACTCCTCCGGTACGGACCGCCCGATTCGCATTCGGGCATGTTCGACTACCGGAGGTCTCTCCCGTCCCCGGGCGGCCGCATGCGCGGATCACCTCGTGGACCGACGGCACCGGGCGCGCTCCATTGCGCTCCGTGATGACGACACCGCCGCGAAAGGGATACTCCCCTCACGTTGATCCAGGTTGCGAACGCGCGGGGAACCCCGTGCGGTTCCCGGATCACCTACATGATGCCATTGATCGCAGGCTGTGAACACCACGTGCGGGAATGTTCCGTGCCATGTCAGGGGGTGCCCGGGCGGTGGTGGGGCCACTGTGGGAGGGCGTCAGGGCGGCCGATCCGGGATCGTCGCCGGTCATGGCGCCACGAGCCGCTCGTAAAGGCGGCTGACCTGGTCGAGCGCGTCCTCCTCGGTGGGCAAGCTCACAGCCGCCCGTGCCGAGGCCGTGCGCAGGCGCTCGGCAACGGCGGCGTCGTCGAGCACGTCGCCGACCGCCCGCGCCAGCGCGCGCGGGTCGCCGGGCGCCACCAGGCGCGCGGTGTCGCCGTAGAGGCCGGGGATCCCGCCGACCCGCGTGGCGACCACCGGCAGCCCGGCGCGCAGCGCCTCCATGATGACCAGGGACGGCCCCTCCCAGAGGCTGGGCAGGACGAACAGGTCGGCGGCGGCGAGCAGGTCGGCGACGTCGGTGCGGTGCCCCAGGAGGCGCACGGGCAGGCCCTCCGCCGCGGCGCGGGCCGCCAGGCCGTCGTACAGCGGGCCGTCGCCGGCGACGGCGATGACCGGCCGCGGGGTGCGGTCCGCGATCGCGGGGGCGGCGTCCAGCAGCACCTCCAGGCCCTTCTGGGCGGCGAGCCGCGCCACGACCAGCAGCAGCGGGCGGTCCGCGGGAACGCCCAGTTCCACCCGCGCCTCCTCCCTGGTACGCGCGGGCGGCTCCTTGGGCGGCGCCGCCACCACGGCGAGAGCGGTCCGGCGCGCGCCCAGGGCGCGCATGCGCTCCACGATGTCACCGGAGACGCCGAGGACCGCGTCGGCCCGCCACGCCACCACGCGCTCCAGAACGGGGTAGACGAGCCTGCGCGGCCCCGTGGCGACCGGTGCCGCGTTGTGGAGCGTCACGGCCAGCGGCGGCCCGGGGGGCAGGGCGCACAGGGCTCCGGCGCGGATGCCGTGGGCGTGCACGACATCGGCGCCGGCCAGGCGCACGTCGAGGCGCAGGGCGGCGACGGTGTCGCGGCCGGGGTGCGGGGTCGCCCCGATCTCGACGGGGACGAACGCGGCACCGGTGGCGGCGAACCCGAAGCGGTCGTCGGTCTCCGCCGGGCCCACGACCACCACCTGGTGCCCGCGCGCGACGAGCCCTCCGGCCAGGGAGTGCACGTGCCGGCCCGCTCCCCCGCTGCTGACCCCGATGACCAGACCGATCCGCATCCGCCGTCCCTTCTCCCGCCGTCCGGTCCGCCGCCACCGCGAGTGGTGTCCGGGGCCGTACCGGCTCGTCTCATGTGCCCATGGCCGCCTGCTCCGCCCGCCGCCGGGCCCTGGGAAGCCCGGCGGCACGGCGCCGCCGCGCCCCAGCGGAGCGTGCCGGCCTGCTCCGCCCCCCGGGCGCGTCCGGCGTCCGGTCGCGGCTCCGGGCGGGTCCGGGCGCGGCGCGGCTCGTCACGCATCGGATACCGCCCCGCTCCCGGAGGCGCCCAAGCGGCCCCGCGCGATTCCCGCGCGCACCGCCCGGGCGTCGATCAGCAGCGCCGCGGCCCCGAAGGCCGCGACGGCGGTGCCGCCCGCGGCGAGCGCCGCCCCGGCGTTGGGCCACGCGCCGTGCACGTCGAGCGCCGCCGCCACCCACCGGCCCGCGCCGTATCCGGCGGCGGTGCCCGCCAGCGTGGCGAGGAGCGCGCGCCCCATCCCGGCGAACGCCGCCCGCCCGTGCGCCGCCACCACCGCCGCGGCCAGGAGCGCCGCCCCCAGGCTCAGCCCGACCGTGGCGGCGCCGCCCAGCGCCGCCACGGCCCACTCCGCGGGCAGCGCGCCGACCAGGACGACGCTCGCCGCCATGACGGCCGCCCAGCCGGCGACCTGCGCCAGCGCGGCCCGGCGCCCGTGGTGCGAGGCGTACAGCGCGCGGCTGAGCAGGGCGACCAGGCCGAACCCCACGATGCCGGGGGCGTAGGCGAGCAGCGCCCGCGCGAGTGGGAGCGGGTCGCCTCCGGCGAACACCTCGGCGACGGGCCCTGCCGCGGCGGCCAGGGCGGTCGCCAATCCGGCGGTGATGACGACGACCGCGCGGGCGCTGACGGCGAGCACCGCGCCGAACCCGCGGTGGTCCTGCTCGCCGTGGCGCACCGACAGGGTCGTGAAGGCGCTGGTGGCGATGGGGACGGCGATGACGCCGTAGGGCAGGGTGAACAGGGTCCAGGCGTAGTTGTAGAGGACCGCCGCGCCGGTGCCGCCGCCGCGGTTGGCGAGGGCGAGCGCGAGGAGCAGGGTCAGCTGCATGGCGATCAGCGGCAGTACGGCCGCCGACGCCAGGGAGCGGACGCGCCGCCCGGTGCCGTCGGGGAAGGTCAGGCGGGGGCGCACGCGCAGGCGCAGCCGCAGGAAGGCCGGCAGCGCGGTGAGGAAGAGGGCGGCCACCCCGGCGGTCGTGCCCAGCGACAGGGTGAGTTCGGCGCTGAGGGGAAGGCCCGAGAGGTCGTCGCGGTGGCCCGCGCCCAAGGGGACGAAGGCGATGTAGGCGGCGATCACCACGATGCTGGAGACCAGGGGGGCGAGAGCGGGGGCGAGGAAGCGGCGGTGGGCCTGGAGGACGCCGTAGAGCACGGCGGCGAGGCCGTAGAAGAGGATCTGGGGGGCGAAGACGAGCAGGAAGCGCGCCGACAGCGCGAGCAGGTCCGCGGCGCCGCAGCCCGCTCCCCCGCCGAGCATCACCACCATGGCCGGCGGTGCCGCGGCGCACAGCAGCAGGCTCAGCGGGACGGCGATGAGTACCACCCAGGTGACCAGGGCCGACGCGGTGTCGCGCACGTGGTCGCGGTCGTCCCTCGCGGCGGCGGCCGCCAGCACGGGCACGACCATGCCCGACAGGGCTCCCCCGATGACGATCTCGAACAGGACCGTGGGCACCTGGTTGGCCGTGACGTAGGCGGTCCCCAGGCAGGTGTCGCCCACGGTCTGGGAGAAGACCAGCGTCCGGGTGAACCCGGCGACCCGCGCGAGCCCGGTCGCGACGGCGATCAGCGCCGCCGCACCGGCCACCCCCGCGCCCAGCCGCCGGATCCGGTCGGGTGTCACCTCGGCTGCGCTCCTCGGCTATCGGGGCCCCGTTGCGGGCGGGGAGGGGAAGGACGGGTCCGGAGGGGCCGACTCCGGGGGGGAGAGAGTGAGCGGGGGTGTCGGCTCAGCAGGCGCCGACCGGATCCGCAGAGGGGCCGACCGCACGGCACGCGATTCCCCGACATGAACCGGGCCGGGGGCAGCCGACATGCACCGGCCGAAACCACCGCGCCGGCCCAGGGGCTGGACCCCGCTCATGATCCGACTGCAACCGACGACCCCACCGGCCAAGAACAGGACACCACACCGATCCGAGACGGTTCACGCCCAGGACACCGCCCGAACCGGAGCCGCACACGCCGACCGCACGGCGAGCGGCTACACGACAAAGACCGGGCCGGGGGCAGTCGGCATGCACCGGCCGAGGCCGTCGAGCCGGCGCAGGGGCGGGACCTCGGTCATGAGGCGGCTGAAGCCGACGCACTCGCCGACCATGAACGAGGCCGCGCACCGGTCCGGAGCCGTTCACGCGCAGGCCGCCGCCGGAACCGGGGCCGGGCCCGCCGACCGCGCGGTGAGCGGTTCCCCGACAGGGACCGGGCCGGGGGCGGGTGGCGTGCGGCGGCCGAGGCCGTCGAGCCGGCGCAGGGGCGGGACCTCGGTGATGATGCGGCTGAAGCTGACGAACTCGCTGGCCAGGGTCAGGCCGACGACTCCCCCGAGCAGGGCCGCGCGCGTCCGGCGGGGCAGCGAGACGGCGGCCGCCACCCCCAGCGCGGCGCCCAGCGCGTTGGCACCGGCGTCGCCCAGCATCGCCCGTTCGGCGAGGTCCTCGGGGAGGACCGCCGCGGCGGCCCCCAGAGCCGCCCCCGCGATGCCCGCCGCGGGCCCGGTGAGGGCCGGGGCGCCGGCGGCGAGCCCGACCTTGATGGCGCGTCCGGGCCGCAGGTCGAAGAGGTTGAGCAGGTTCGCGCTCCCGGCGATCACGGCCCCGTTGATGAGGACGTCGATCGGACGGCCCCGGGCGACGGCCGCGGCGGCCAGTCCGGTGGCGCCGATCCCCGCGATCTTGATCGCCCCGGTGGTGACCTCGCCGCGGGCCAGCGCCCCGAGGTGGCCGCGGAACCCCCGGGAGCGGGAGGAGCCGGATATGTCGTCGTAGGCGCCGAAGACGGCGGAGCCCGCCGCGGCGACCACGGCGGCCGCGCGCCAGGGCCGCGGGACACCGGGCGCCAGCGCGGTCCCGGCGCAGATGCCGGCGGCGAGGGCCGGTCCCTCGACCAGGGTGACGTCCGCGCCGCGGAAGTTGGTGCGCGTCCACACGTCGCGGGCGTGCTCGGCGACGCGGAACACGTCGTCGACCGTGCCCTGGCCCGGATGGCCGGCCAGCAGCGTATAGGCGGCGCGCGCCCCGCACGCGCCGAACGCGGCCGCGGCCGTGCCCGCACACACCGACCGCACGCACCGCGCCGCGGCGGTGAGACAGGCAATGGGCATGGTGGATGTGCTCTCTTCCTCGGATTCGTGGATGTCGGCCCCGGCGCGCTCTCCCGGCCCGCCGCCGGCGGCGCTACCGCCGCGGTCCGCTGCCCGGGCCGGCGGGGCACCGCCACCCGCCGGGCCGGCGGCCGCGCCGTGCGGCCGGCCGGGGCGTGCCGGATCGGCCGGATGCGGTCCGGCGGGGCCGGTTCCGCGCCGTCCGCGTCCTCGGCCCGCGCGCGGGCCCGCGGTCGGTGCTCCGCGGCGGCCGTCACCGCGCGGCCGCGCCCGCCCGACCGCTCCGCTTCGCCGTCCGGACCGTGCCGTGGCGTTCCGGCCCGCGAACACGCCGGGGGCGCACACGGGCCGGAACGGCGCTGCGGTGACGGGTCAGGGCGCGTCCGGGTCGGCGCGTTCCTCGTCCCCGTCGCGGCCGGCGCGGTCGGCGCGGTCGGCGCGGGCGGACGGGTCGGCGGGCGGGCTCTTGCGGTCCTGGGAGTCGTCGTCCGCACCGCCCTCACCGGGGCGCGGGCCGGGCAGGAAGCCGTCGACCCCTTCGCCGATCCCGTAATGCCCGCTGCGCCCTTCGACCGCGGCGGCGATGGCGAGTGCGGCCGCGACGTCCCCCGCGGCGCGCCCGCCGGTGTCGACGGTGGAGAACGCGGGCTCCTCGGCGCGCGCCTGCGCCACGAGCCCTCCGGGGCCGATCGAGGTGGCCCCGCCCACCAGCACCGCGCCGTCGGCGGCACCCGCGAGCGCGCCGGCCAGGGCGAGCATCGCGTCATTGCCGGGCGGCAGTGCGTCCTTCTGCGGGGCGGCCGCCTCCTCACCTGTGGCGAACGCCTTGGCCGGGGCGAGCACGATGCCGATGTCGGCCTTCTCGGCGGGGTCGCCCTGCACGCCGAGCAGCCCGGCACCCTCGAAGCCCGACAGCACCGCCTCGGCATCGAACTGGCCCCCTGCGGCGCCGGATGCGGCCGGGTCCTCCTCTTCCTCCGCGGCGGAGGGCTCGGCGGACGGGGTGTCCTCGGCGTCCGCCGCGCCGGCGCCTTCGCCGGTGCCGGGGCTTTGGGACGGCTCCGGGGAGTCGTCGGCGACGTGCTGGTCCGGGCGGAGCACCGCGCGGGCCAGTTCCGCCGCGGAGCGCTCGTGGGCACCGCCGCGGGGCAGCTCGAACCCGCCCGCGAGCTGGTCGGTCAGCTCGTTGACGAACGTCTCCTGGCCGGGGTCGAGGTATTTGTCGGTGAACACCAGCCGGCCGGGGACGCTGCCGCCGGCCTGCTCGATGCGTTCGACGACGCCGGTGCGCAGCTCCTCGTCGACCCCGGGCGACTCCAGGACGACGACCTTGCGGCCGGTGAGCCGGTCGCCGAGCACGTCGTCGGAGTAGGCGGCGGCGAGGTGGTCGCCGCCCAGGCTGTACCTGTCGGTGACGTCCTTCTCGGCGCGCAGTTCCTCGCTCTGCGAGCGCAGGTCGGAGGTCTCCGACTGGAGCGTGTTCAGCAGCGGGTCCTGGAGCATGGTGGTGCCCAGGACGATGCCCACCGTGAGCGCGAGGAAGACCGCGACGATGGAGACCAGGTGATAGCGGAAGTCGATCACGTGAACAACCCCGTGAGCCAGTAGAGGAACGCGTCCCAGCGTGCGGCGAGGAAGGTGGCGTACACCTGCCCGGCCGGTGAGCTGTAGGCGGCGACCATGATGGTGAGCAAGGACGCCGCGGCGAGCGCCAGGAGCGTCCACGGCGAGATACGGCTTCGGTAGAGGCGGCTGACGCCCTTGGCGTCGACCAGCTTGCCGCCCACCCGCAGCCGGGTGAGGAAGGTGCTGGCCATGCCGGCGCGGCCCTTGTCGAGGAATTCCTCCAGCGTGGCGTGGGTCCCCACGGCCACGATGAGCACCGCCCCGGAGTCGTCGGCGAGCATCATGGCGACGTCCTCGCTGGTCCCGGTGGCGGGGAAGATGACCGCGTCGTGGCCGAGGTCGTGCACCCGTTTGAGCCCTGGAGCGCGGCCGTCGCGGTAGGCGTGCACGACGAGTTCCGCACCGCAGGTGAGCGCCTGGTCGGAGACGGAGTCGAAGTCGCCCACGATGATGTCGGGGCGGTAGCCGGCCTCCAGCAGGGCGTCGGCCCCGCCGTCCACGCCGATCTTCACGGGCCGGTACTCGCGGATGTAGGAGCGCAGGGTGGCGATGTCCTCGCGGTAGTGGTAGCCGCGGACCACGATCAGCGCGTGCCGGCCCTCGATCCTGGTCGCGATGTCGGGGACCCCGACGCCGTCGAACAGCAGGTCCCGTTCCCGCTTGAGGTACTCCATCGTGTTGGCGGCGAACGCCTCCAGCTGCACCGACAGTCCGGCGCGGGCCTCCACCATGGCGGCCTCGACGGACTCGGTGTCCTGCGGTGACCCCTTGGCCACGATCTCGTCGCCGCGGTAGAGGGTGTTGCCCTCCAGCCGGACGAGTTCGCCGTCGTGGATCCGGGTGAAGACCTCGGGGTCGACGTCGTCGAGGAGCGGGATCCCGGCCTCGACGAGGAGCTGGGGGCCGAGGTTGGGATACCGGCCGCTGATACTGGTGGCGACGTTGAGGACCGCGGACACACCACAGTTCACCAGGGCTTCGGCGCTGACGCGGTCGAGGTCGACGTGGTCGATGATCGCGATGTCGCCGGGCTTGAGCCGTTTGGTGAGGTTCTTGGTCCGACGGTCCGATCGGGCCGGTGCGATGATGCCGATGGATCCGCCGGGTCTGATACGGCGGATTCTGGTGAGGCGGGCGCCGAGCGCCGTCGGGACCTTCATTGCTCGGATGTTGCCAGAGGTCGCGGCGCGACTCCCCTACCGCGACTACCCGGCGTGTTCGTCCCGTGACGGACAATTCCGGTATCGGCGCACGCGGACGACACCCTCGCACCTGCGCGGACGCAGGCGGGCGGGGGTGCGCGCGACCGGCCGCTAGCGCGAGCGGTCGGTGTCGGCGATGGTGAGCAGCTCCTCGGCGTGGGCGCGGCCCAGTTCGGAGTCCTCCATCCCGGCGAGCATGCGCGACAGCTCCCGGGCGCGCCCGCCGCGGTCCAGCCGGGTCACGCCGCTCTCGGTGACCGTGCCGTCGTTGGACTTCTCCACCACCAGGTGGTTGTCGGCGAACGCGGCCACCTGCGGCAGGTGGGTGACCACGATGACCTGGGCGCGGCGGGCCAGCCGGGCCAGCCGGCGGCCGATCTCCACGGCGGCCTTGCCCCCGACACCAGCGTCGACCTCGTCGAACACGAACGTGGGAACGGGGTCGGCGCCGGCGAACACGACCTCGATGGCGAGCATGACGCGCGACAGCTCACCGCCGGAGGCGCCTTTGTTCAGCGGCAGCGGCGGGGCGCTGGGGTGCGGGGCGAGCAGGACCTCGATGTCGTCGCGGCCGTGCGGGCCGAACGCGTCGCCGGTGGTCACCTTCACGGTGACCCGGGCGTGCGGCATGGCCAGCGCGGTCAGCTCCTCGGTGACCGCCGTGCCGAACCGCTCGGCGGTCTCGGTGCGGATGCGCGTGAGGTCGTCGGCGAGGTCGGCGAGGCGGGCCCGCAACTCGGCCTCCTCCGCGCGCAGCGCGTCGATGCGGTCGTCGTCGCCCTCCAGCTCGATCAGCCGTTTGGCGGCGTCTTCGGCCCAGGCCAGGACCTCGTCGGTGGTCGCGCCGTACTTGCGCGACAACTGGGTCAGCAGGGCCCGGCGCTCCTGCACCGCGGCCAGCCGGGCGGGGTCGGCCTCGACCGACTCGGCGTAGGAGGCGAGCTCGGTCGCGGCGTCGGCCAGGACGTAGCCGGCCTCGTCGAGCCGGTCGGCCACCGACGCCAGCGCGGTGTCGTGGTCGCGGACCGCGGCCAGCGACTGGCGGGCGGCGGCGAGCAGGCCCACGACGTCGGCCTGGACGTCGGCCGCGGGGTCGCCGGTCAGCGCCTCGTGGGCGGTGGTGGCGGCCACGCGCAGGGAGTCGGCGTGGGCGAGCCGGGTCTCCTCCGCGAGGAGTTCGGCGTCCTCGCCCTGCTGCGGTTCGGCCGCGGCGATCTCCTCGGCGCCGAAGCGCAGCAGGTCGGCCTCTTGCGCGCGTTCCCGGGCGCGGGTGGTCACCTCCGCCAGCTCGGCCTCGACCTCGCGGTGCCGGCGGTAGGCGACGGAATAGGCGTTGAGCGTCGGGGAGAGCCGTTCTCCGGCGTAGCGGTCCAAGGCGCCGCGCTGGCGCTCGGGGCGCAGCAGGCGCTGCTGGTCGGACTGGCCGTGCACGGCGACGAGGTCGTCGGCCATGTAGGCGAGCACGCTCACCGGCGCGGACCGCCCGCCCAGGGTCGCCCGCGACCGCCCCTCGGCCGAGACGGCGCGGGACACGATGAGTACGCCGTCGTCGAGCTCCCCGCCCGCCTCGGCGACGCGGTCGGCCACCCTGCCCTCGGAGGGCACGGCGAGCCGGCCCTCGACGACGGCGCGTTCGGCCCCCGGCCGGACCCGCTGGGGGTCGGCGCGGCCGCCGAAGAGCAGTCCCAGGCCGGTCACCACCATGGTCTTACCCGCGCCGGTCTCCCCCGTGACGACGGTGAAGCCGGGCGACAGCTCCAGCACGGCGTCGTCGATCACGCCGAGACCCTGGATGCGGACTTCTTCGAGCACCGAATCCTCTCCTGCTCCCACCAGTGGTGTACCGCTCGGTCGCGGTGCCCCCGCTGTGGGGGCACCGCCGTTCAGCCGTCGCCGACCGGCCGGGGCAGCCTACACGTCGCCGTCTGCACGCCCCCGCCAGCCTGCGACGGGAAGGGCGAACTTGGCGACGAGCCGGTCGGTGAACGGCGCCCGCTGCAAGCGCGCGAGGAGCACCGGCACTCTGCCGCGCTTCACCTCGATCCGCGCCCCGGCGGGCAATTCGACCATACGGCGTCCATCGCACCACAGCACGCCCGCGGTGGTATCCGGCAGCACCTCGAGGGCGATCGTGGAGTCGGGCGAGACCACGATCGGCCGCGCGAACAGCGCGTGGGCGCTGATCGGGACCACCAGCAGCGCCGAGACCTCGGGCCAGACGACCGGGCCGCCCGCGGAGAACGCGTGGGCGGTGGAACCGGTGGGGGTGGCGCACACCACCCCGTCGCAGCCCCACCGCGACAGCGGGCGGCCGTCGATCTCCAGGACCGTCTCCAGCATGCGGCGGGCGGTGGCCTTCTCCAGGGTGGCCTCGTTGAGCGCCCAGTTGCGCACCGGCGGCTCGGTGCCGTTGCGCCCGCCGTTGTAGACCGCGATGTCGAGGGTCATGCGCTCCTCGACCAGGTAGTCGCGGGCGACGACGCTGCGCACGGTCGCGTTGAGGTCTTCGCGCTCGGCCTCGGCCAGGAAGCCGACGTGGCCGAGGTTGACGCCAAGCAGCGGCACCCCGGCGGGCCGCGCGATCTCGGCGGCACGCAGCAGCGTGCCGTCGCCCCCCAGCACCATCACGAGTTCGGCGCCCTCCGCCGCCGCGCTGCGCTGGACGACCTCCACGGGGTGGAGGTCATAGCCCTCGCGCTTGAACTCGTCCGCCTCGGAATCGAGCATCCTGACGGTCAACCCGGCCTCGGTGAGGCTGCGGTGGACCAGCTCGACGCTGCGCAGGGCGGCTGCTCGGCCAGTGTGCGCGATCAGCAGCACGCTGCGTTCAGCCGATCCAGGGCCGGTCATGGGCGTCTCCTCGCATTGCCTGGGGTAACACGTGGGGTGCGCCGCCCGGCCCAGCGGGCCGGGCCACTGCGGCCGCGTCCTCGGGCACGGCCGTGCGCTCGTAAACGACGTTATCCACATCCGCGGCCGGCCGGGGTGCCACCGGGGCAAGCGTCCCGCCCGGATACGGTTCACGGGGCCTCCCCGCCCGCGGCGGCACCCGCCTCACAGCGGGTGCGGCGCGTGCGGCCGCCCCGTGCCCGGCCGGTGGACACGGCCGGGAGACGTCCATGGTTCCAGACCGCGCGGACACACCCGGGGGGTCGCCGCACCGCCCGCGGCCGGAGGGGGGCCGGTGGCCGGCCGCCCGCTGAACCGCCGTCGCGCCCGGCCCTGGACCGGGGCCGGGCGCGACGGCACGGGAACCGCGCCGCGGCACCCGTGCGAGGTGTACACGGATGGGGGCCGCGCCCGGTTCGGCGGTCACGCGCACGTGTCCCGGGCCCGTTGTCCCCGCGCTGTGCGGGCCGTCGCCGAGGGCCGCAGCGGGCGCTACCGCGGGCCCTCCGCGATGGCGCGGCGCAGGTCGTCCTCCTCCAGCGGCCCGGCGTCGGCGCGCAGGCGCAGGAAGTACTCGACGTTGCCCGAGGGGCCCGGCAACGGGCTGGCGACCACCGCGGCCGTGCCCAGGCCCAGGGTGAGCGCGTGGGCGGCGACGTCGCGCACGGCTCCGGCGCGCAGTTCCGGGTCGCGCACGACACCGCCCGCACCGACCCGTTCCTTCCCCACCTCGAACTGCGGCTTGACCATCATGGCGAAGTCGGCGCCGGGGGCGGCGCAGGCCGCGAGCGGCGGCAGGACGAGTTTGAGGGAGATGAACGAGAGGTCGCCGACCACCAGGTCCGGCAGTGGCTCGCCGACCTGGTCAGGGGTGAGGTCGCGGACGTTGCACCGCTCCCTGACGGTGACCCGGTCGTCGCTGCGCAGCGCCCACGCGAGCTGCCCGTATCCGACGTCGACGGCGACGACGTGCGCCGCCCCGCGGCGCAGCAGGACATCGGTGAACCCGCCCGTGGACGCCCCGGCGTCCAGGCAGCGGCGGCCTTCGACATCGATTCCGAAGGCGTCGAGCGCGCCGATGAGCTTGTGCGCGCCGCGGGAGGCATAGGCGGGGGCGTCGTCGGGGGTCTTGACGACGATCGGCTGGTCGGTGCCGACCTGGGTGGCGGGTTTGGTGGCGAGCACCCCGGCGACGCGGACGTGGCCGCCGTCGATGAGTTCGGCGGCGTGCCCGCGCGAGCGGGCGTGCCCGCGGCGGACGAGTTCGGCGTCGAGCCGGCTGCGTTTGGCCATGGGAGTGCGGCGTGCCTATCTGGGTGCTCGTGGCGGCGGCGTGCGGGACGCGTGCCGGTCGGGATACTGCGCAACGCGACGATACCGGCCCCCGGCCCGCGTTTCCGCCGAGGCCTCTCGGCGCCCGATGCCGGCACCCGGGCCCTATACCGCTTTCGCATGGGATCGCCGTTTTTCGTCTTGGACAGCATGGCCGTCCCGGGGTGAGACTGCTCGCGGGTCATCGGCGGCGCCGTCGCCGCCGACGACGACGCGCGAGCGGACCCCGCCCGCGGCCCCCCGGCGACGCATCCGCACCACCGCAGTGACGTTCGGTGCCCGCTTCGCCACACATTGACAGGACAGGGAGATTCAGACCATGTCGATCCCGCACGCGCGACGCGCAGGCACGGTGGCCCCGGCCGCCCTCGCGCTCGCCTTCCTCGCCGGCTGCTCGACGGGCGGTGCCGACGCGCCCGCACCGGCGGCCTCCGCGGATTCCGCGGCGGGCTCCCCCGCGCCCTACGAGCAGGAGTTCGAGCGGCTCGAAGGCGACTTCGACGCCCGGCTCGGCGTGTACGCGGTGGACACCGGAAGCGACGCGACCATCGCCTACCGCGCCGACGAGCGGTTCGCCTACGCCTCCACACACAAGGTGTTCTCGGTCGGCGCGCTGCTGCGGCGGAACTCGCTGGAGGAGATGGAGGAGGTGGTCACCTATAGCGAGGACGACGTCTTCGGCCACTCCCCCATCACCGAACAGCACGTCGACACCGGGATGACGCTGCTGGAGGTGGGCGACGCCGCCGTCCGCTTCAGCGACAACACGGCGGCCAACCTCCTGTTCGACGAACTCGGCGGGCCCAGCGGACTCGACGCCGCGATGGAGGAGATCGGCGACGACGTGATCCAAGTAAACCGGGTCGAACCCGATCTGAGCGAGTGGGCGCCCGGGGACGACCGCGACACCAGCACCCCGCAGGCGATGGCCACGAGCCTGCGGGCGTACACGCTGGGCGACGCGCTGCCGGAGGAGAAGAGCGCCGTCCTCATCGACATGCTGAAGCGCAACACCACCGGTGACGAGCTCATTCGCGCCGGGGTGCCCGAGGGCTGGGAGGTGGGCGACAAGACGGGCAACGCCAACTACGGGACGCGCAACGACATCGCCGTCGTATGGCCCCCTGGCGGCGACCCCATCGTCCTCGCGGTCATGTCGAGCCGCGACGCCGAGGACGACGACCACGACGACGCGCTCATCGCGCAGGCCGCCGAGGTCGTGGTCGACACCCTCGGGTAGCCGTCCCGGCCGGGTCCTCCCGCGGCGCCGGCGCCGCGGGAGGACCCGTCGAGTCACCCGTGCCGCCCCTCGGCCCCGACGACGTCCTCTTCTTGCGTTCCGCAGCGCAGCACCGATGCGCCCGAGAGCAGGACCGCGGGAGGGAGGTACGTGAACGTGCGGCGGGGGGCGGCCGCCACTCGGGGCCGGACTCCACCGCGCTGTCCGTGGAGTGGCGGGGCGATGGGGGCACGGAGTCGCCGAGCTCGGCGTCCACGTCGTCGCGGGAGGCGGCCCGAGCCGGCCACCCCGGCGTTGCGAACCGGGTCGGCGAGGGCGGGCCGTGGCACGGAGGACGGTGGTCGGCCGACCGCCTATTCCTCGCGGTCCAGGGCCGACAGTGCGCCGGAGAGTTCGCGGTGCAGGCTGTCGTAGACGGCGACGTGCTCGGCGGTGGGCAGGTCGTCCAGCGCCTCCAGGCGCTCTCGGGTGCCCTCCACGATCCGCTCGGCCATGCCCGCGGCCGCCGCGTCCTCCGCCTCGGCCGACCGGTCGGGTCCTGCTCCGGGAATGGTCACGTCCACCTCCTCCACCGCGCGCTGGTCGCACGGTCGTGCTCGCGGTACACGGCCCGCGCCTCGCCGGGTGCGGCGGCGCGACCGGGGTCGGGCCGCCGTCGCGCCGAGGTCACACGGCGCCCCGGTCCACCGTACGGCCAACGCGCCCGGCGCGGGCACGGGCCGCGCGCCGTGTCCTCGCCCGACCCCGTGGTCCGGAGCCCGATGGGCCACGGGCGCGGGCGGGGCCGGCGTCCGCCGGCGCAGGGCAGCCGGCCGGCGGCGGGCTCCCATGGATGTCGAGCGATCCGTAGGGGCGGTTCGGTGGTCAGATGCGGCCGTGGAAGCCGCCGGCAGGACTCGCGGGCCACGTGGCGTTCGAGGCAGCGGATGATGTCCTTCTCGGTCATGCCTCCGGCGGTGCGGCGGGCGACGCGGCCACGGATGGTGGGGTCGTGCCGCATGGGGACCGGACGGCGGTGCGCACCGCCCGGCGGGCCGACGGGTCCCGCCGAGGACGGCCGGGGCGTCGGCCGGTCGGCGGTCGGCCCCCGAGTGGCGCCGTCCGCGTTCTCACCGTCCGTCCTTGCGCGTGCGTTGCGGGGGCGGCACGCGCCGGTCGGGCGGGTGGACAGGACAGTCGACGACGTCAGTCGGTCAGTCGACGGGTCAGGCCCACCAGCAGCGTCAACACGAACATCATCTGTCTGTCAGTCGGTCTTCTTGGGGGACGGGGCGCTCTTGCCGCGGGCCCCGGAGCGCTTGGCGGTGGACTTCGAGGCGGACTTCGCGCCGGTGGCACGGGTTCTCGTGGTCGCGGCCTTGGTCTTGGCCGTGCGCTTGGCCGCGGGCTTCTTCGGCGGGTCCTGCGGCGCCTCCGCCACGCGGTCAGGGAGAGGCACGGCGATGTCCTCGGGGTCCGCGTCCTCCGCCGCCGCACCCCTGTCCGCGGGGCCCGCCGCCGGCCCGGTGGACGCGCCGCCATCGGGGCTCTGGGCGTCCGACGCGGTGCCGTCCGCGACCGGGGCACCGTCTGCACCGGCCGGGTCCGTTGCGGCCGTCCGGTCCTCGCCCGGTCCCCCCGTCCCGGCGGGACGGGCCGCTGCGGGCTCGGGCGCGGTGGCGGGGGCCGCCAACAGGGTGTCGGCAACGGGTGACTCGGCCGCCGTATCCGGTCTGTCCGGCCAGGAGGACGCCGGCGCGGAGGCGGGCCCGGTCCGCCGCCGCGGCGCCGGGGCTGCCGTGGTGGCCGGGCCGGCGGGTGCGGCTCCGGCTGCGGCCGCCGCGGATCGTGCGGAGACGGAGCCGGCCGTGGTGAAGGCGGGCGGTGCGGTGCCGACCGGTGCGGCGGGCGCGGGCACCGCGGCGCCGGTCTCGGGCACGGCCGGGCCGGTCGCGGCCGGGGCCGCATGGTCGGTCGCGGGCGCGTGCGCGGGCATCGCAACGGGTGCGGCCGCCCCCACGGGCCGGGCCGCCGTCCGCTGGGCGGCGAGCCGTCGTTCGAGTTCGGCGACCCTGCGCGCCAGCCGGTCGTAGTCGTCCCTGCTCACGAGGTCCAGCCGGTCGAGGACGCGTTCGACCTCGGCCGCGACGACCTCGTTCAGCGCTGCACGGTTGGCCTGGCTGGTCGCGATCAGATCGGTGGCCAGCGCCTGGATCGTGTGCCCCACGCGCGGCGCCGGCTCCCCGGCGCCGGGGCCCGCGGGCGCGGGGTCGCGCCTCGGCCCGCTCGGCCGGTCCTCGCCCGCGCGCAGCAGCGTCTTCGCCGCCGCCACGGCGCGCTTGCGGGTCAGCTCGGTGAGCCCGCTGGCGGCATCGAGATAGGCGCGAACGGCGTCGACGACCATGATGGCTTTGCTCCTTGCTACAGGGCGGTGGCACAGGGGATCCGGGGGAGGTTCCCAACGCTACCGGGACCGGCGGGTCCGGGGGCCCGAAACGGCCGCGGTGATCCGCAGCCGCGGGCGGCCCCGTTCCCGCGCCGATCCGCCGCGCGGGGTGGGTCCCCGAACCGGTGGTGACCGGTTTGCGGCATGATGGAGGCCATGACCAGCGTTGAAGACTGCCGCGCGGCGATCGGGAAGGTCTCCGACCGCATTCTGCAGACCGATGAAGCGGACCGGCGCAAGCACCTCGTGGAACGTTCGGTGAGCGTCACCGTCCGTGATCTGGACACGGTGTTCGATATGCGCCTGACCGCGAACGGGCTGGAGGACGTCACCTCGCGCGCCCTCGGTTCGGCGGGCCCCAAAGCGCAGGTGGGCATCACGGTGTCCGCCGACGATCTCGTCGACCTGGCCGAGGACCGGCTCGACTTCGCCAAGGCGATGTTCTCGGGCCGGGTGAAGCTCGACGCGAGCTTCGGTGACCTGATGCGCCTGCGCAAGCTGCTCTGACCGCCCCGGGGCACGGGGGGCGCGCGACCGGCGGGGTATCGTGCCAGCGTTCGGAGAGAGCCGAGAGATACGGGCGGGGATCCCTTGGAGCTGGCGCCGCTGCGCGGCCTTCGCTACACCACGGCGGACGCGCGGGACCTGATCGATTCCGCGGCGTTCGACGTGGCTCTCGCGCTGGCCCCTCCCTACGACATGCTGGACGCGGCGGCGCTGACCGACCTGCTCCGCGCCGAGCCGCACAACGCCGCCCTGCTGACCGTGCCCCCGTCCGCCGCGGAGGCCGCCACCGGGCCTGCCCAGCTCACGGGCCCGGGCCGCTACCAGGCGGCGGCCCGCACCCTCCGCCGCTGGATCTCGGCGGGGGTGCTGGTCCGCGACCCCGATCCCGCCATCTACGTCTACGAGCAGACCGCGCGGGACGGCGGGCGCCAGCGCGGGCTGATCGGTGCCCTGCGCCTGCCCGCCGGCCACGACGGCCCGGCGGTCCGCCCGCACGAGGACGTGGCCCCCGGCCCGGTGGTCGACCGCGCCGAGCTGATGGCCGCCACCCACGCCAACCTCGAACCGATCTTCCTCCTCTACCAAGGGGGCACCGGGGCCGAGCGCGGCGCGGCCTCGCAGATCACCGACCGCGTGGCCGACAACGCGCCAGATCCGCTGATCGACACGGTCACGGCGGACGGCACCACCCACCGGCTCTGGGCGATCACCGACCCCGGCGTCCAGGCCGACATCGCCGCCGACCTGGCCCCGCGCACCGCGCTCATCGCCGATGGCCACCACCGCTACGCCGCCTACCTGAGCCTGCGCGACCGCCGCCCCGGCCCCGGGCCGTGGGACCACGGCCTGGCCCTGCTCGTGGACTCCGACGCCTCGCCTCCGCGCGTGGACGCCATCCACCGCGTGCTGCGCGGTGTGGCCCCCGGTAGCGCGGCACAGGCGGCGGATCGGGTGGCGCAGGTCGAGCGGCTTCCGTGGTCGCCGACCCGGCCGCACGGGCTGAGGTCGGCCGTCGGGGCTCTGAACGACGCCGCCCGGACCGGCCCGGCCCTGCTCGTGGCGGGCTCCGGTGCCGACGACGGATTCCACCTGCTCCGCGGGTTCGACCGCCGCCTTATGAGCGAAGCCGCCCCGGACCGGTCGCCCGAGTGGCGCGCCCTGCCGACCGCCGTGCTCGACCGCCTCGTCCTGCCCCTGTGGGGGCCGGACGCGGACCGCGTGGAGCTGGTGCACGCCGACCCCGCCGCCGCCCTCGACGCCGCCCGGCCCGGTTGCGACACGGCCGTCATCCTGCCGGCGCTGGCCGTGCACGACGTCTATGCCGTGACCGACCGCGGGGAACTCACCCCCCGCAAATCGACGTCGTTCGGCCCCAAGCCGCGGACCGGCCTGGTCATCCGCGCGTTCGCCCCACCCGAAGCACCACCTCGACCCTGAAGACGGGACGCATGACCCTGCTGACTTCCACCCGGCCGCTGAACACGGTCTACGACGCCGCCCTGCTCGACCTGGACGGTGTGGTCTACATCGGCCCCAGGGCGGTCCCCGCCGCACCCGAAGCCATCGACAAGGCACGGGCCGCAGGGATGCGGGTGGCGTTCGTGACAAACAACGCCGCGCGCACACCGGCGGCGATCGCCGAACGGCTGACCTCGATAGGGGTCGCGGCGGCCCCCGACGAGGTGGTGACGTCGGCCGAGGCGGCCGCCCGGCTGATCGCCGAGCGGTTCCCCGCGGGGTCGCCGGTGCTGGTGGTGGGCGACACCGGGCTGCGCCTGGCGGTACGGCGCCAGGGCCTGCGCCCCGTGACCTTGGCGGTCGAGCGGCCGGTGGCGGTCGTGCAGGGGTATTCGCCCCGGCTGGCCTACGACCAACTCGTGGAGGGCACCCTCGCTGTGGCCGCCGGCGCGCTGTTCGTCGCCAGCAACAGCGACGCCACCGCACCCCTGGAACGGGGGATCCAGCCCGGCAACGGGTCGCTGACACGGGTGATCGCCCACGCCACCGGGGTATCGCCCGTGGTCGCGGGCAAACCCATGCGCCCTCTGCACGACGAGGGCGTGCTGCGCACCGGCGCGCGCACCCCGCTGGTGGTGGGCGACCGGCTCGACACCGATATCGAAGGGGCCACGACCCGCCGCTGCCCGAGCCTGCTGGTGCTGTCGGGGGTGACCACGCCCGCCGCACTGGTGGAGGCCGTGCCCGAGCACCGGCCGTCGTACGTCTCCTGGGACCTGGCGGGCCTGGGCCACGCGCACCCCGAGACGCACAGGGTGGGCGACGGCGCCTCCTGCGGCGGATGGACGGCCTCGGTGGACGACGGCCGGGTGGAACTGGAGGGCGACGGCGACCGGCTCGACGGGCTGCGCGCGGTCTGCGCCGTGGTCTGGGACCACCCCGCCCCCGCCGCACCCGTGTTCGACGGTGCGCTGTCCCGCCTGGGGCTGTGACATAGGGGTCACTGCGGCTCCCCCATCCGCCCCATCCACTCCACCGACCTGGCCTCGACCTCGATCACGCTGGTGGAACCGCCCGGTGTTCGCCAGAACCGGCGCCGCAGCGACCCGTGGACCCCGACGATGTCACCGATCCGCCACCCCCGGGTGGCGTCCTGCATGGACTCCAGGAAGCTCACGCAGGTGATGGGGTCGGCCGGCTGGTTGGGGCGCCGCTCGGCCGGGGGCCGGGTGATGGAGATCCTCCAGGTCACCAGGTGGTCGCCGCTGGGGAGTTCACGGACGGCGGGTTCGGCGGTGACCCGGCCGGCGAGCATGACGTCGTTGCGGTGGCCGGTGGAATCATGCGCCCGACCGCCGACGGCACGGGCGGTGCGTTCGGACTCGGGCTCGGACGGGGGAGGCACGGCGGTGGCGGTCGCGGCGGTGACGGAGGCGGAAGCGAAGGGCGGATTGTGCATGCTGGTCCTTCCGGCTGGGTGACGCGGCCTGGGGGCCGGGCGGCGCGGAGGCCGCTCCATGGACGCGAACCCAGGATCGGCCCGGCGCGGGCCTCCCCGGAAGGGCGATTTCGCGGCCTGTGGACAACCCGGCGCACCGGACGGAATCCGTCGTCGCCGCCACAGGCCGCGGGCCCCGCGTCGCCCACGGGGCCGCGGGGCGTTCTGGACGGGGGGCGGGCCGCGCGGGGCCGGACCGGGTCGGGAGGGCGGCGGGACAGCCGACCGCCCGGGATGGGCGCGCCGACCGACGCCACCCGTCCGGCATCGCCCGCGGCCGCCCCCGCCCCCACCGCGCGACATCATCGCCCCCCTCTCCGAAGCCACCGCCCGCCCCGGATCCCCACCCCCGACCGCCCCCCGGGGCGGCGCCACCGTCCGGACCGGCGTTCGCCGAACGGCCCGACGACGAATCGGAGAGCACCGGCACGACCCGCGGGCGGGGCCTCGCCCAGGCGGGGGCGGCACCGGTCCGCACCCCGGCGCCGGGCTCGGGCTTCGCGGTGAACTAGATTCGGAACGCGACCGGTGACCACCGGGCGAGGGGCCGGTGGCGGCCGGACGAGGGAAGGAGACGCACCGTGCACGACGGAGCGGACGCGAACGGGCTCCCGAGCGGGATCACCGCCCTGGGCGACGATGTCTTCGCGATCGACACCCACATGGCGGGATACCCCGGCATCACGTCGAGCTACCTGATCCGGTCCGAGCGCCCGTGTGTGATCGAGGTGGGCACCGCGGGCTCGGCCGAAGTCCTGCGCGACGGCCTGGCGGCGCTCGGGATCGGGGCGTCGGACCTCGCCACCATCGCGGTCACCCACATCCACCTCGACCACGCCGGCGGAACGGGCGATGTCGCGAAGATGTTCCCGACCGCCGAGATCGTGGTGCACGAACGGGGCGCCCGCCACCTCGCCGACCCCGCGCGGCTGATGCGCAGCGCCCGCATGGTGTGGGGCGACCGGCTCGACCTCCTCTTCGGCGAGATGCGGCCCACGGACGCGCCGCGGATCCGCGCGGTCGCCGAATCGGGCGAGATCGACCTCGGCGGCGGCCGCCGGCTCACCACCCACTACGCCCCCGGGCACGCCAAACACCACGTCGGCCTGGTCGACTCCGCCAACGGCGACCTCTACGTCGGCGACGCGCTGGGCGTCTACAACCCCCACACCGGCGACGTCCGGCCCGCGACCCCGCCCCCGGACTTCGACCTGGACGCGGCGGTCGCATCGTTCCGGCTCTTCGACGGCATCGCCGCGCAGCGCCTGATGTTCTCCCATTTCGGAGCGGTCGGCGAGGTCGAGCGAACGCTCACGCGGGCCGAGGAGGAGCTGCACGCCTGGGTGGAGGCCGTGACACAGGCCCACGCCGATGCCCCTGACCTCGACCACGCGGTCGCCATGGTCCGCGACCGCGTGCGGGACCGCTACCGCCCCCTGCCCGACGACGCCCCCGCGGAATCCGCCCACGTCATGGACGTGCTCAGCGGTGTCGAGAGCAACGTCTCCGGGATCGTCCACTGGCTCGACCGCCTCGCGGCCGACCAGGGCCGCGGGAACGCCGGTGACACCGGGGGCTCTCCGGCCTAGGATGCCGCGCATGCCGGTCACCATCCGCACCTTCACGCCGGGGGGACTCCCCCGACGCGGCCCGCCTGCGCGAGGCGTGCTTCCCCTATGAGATCTCCACGCCGGACTTCTTCGCCTGGGCCGACCGCCAGAGCCCGCCGGAGGAGCGCGCGCGGCGGATGGTGGCGGAGGCCGACGGCCGCGTCGTCGGCTTCGCCACGGCCAAGCTCGCCCTGACCTCCGCTGTCGTGGGACAGGGGCTGGGGACACTGATGGTGGCCCCCGCTCACCGGCGGTCGGGCGCGGGGGCCGCGCTGCTGGCGGCGATGGAGGATCACCTGAGGTCGGTGGGCGGCCGCACGCTGCGGGCCGCCGGCCCGCTCCCGGGTGCGGAGGCGTTCGCCGCGGCCAAGGGGTACACCGAGCGTTCGAGATCGCACTTCCAGCGCCTGGACCTCGCCGGGCTGCCCGCCGCACCGCTCCGGCCCGACGGGGTCGAACTGCGTCCGGTCTCGCTCTACTCCAATGACCCGCGCGCGGTCCACGCCGCGGAGGCGGATGCCGCACAGGGCCTGCCGAGCGACGTTCCCAGCACCCCGATGCCGTATACGGCCTGGGCCGCCACCATCTGGGAGGACCCGCGGATCGACCGCGAACTGAGCACGCTGGTGCTGGTCCACGGCGAACCCGCGGGCATCGTGGCCTGGCAGTCCGACGGCAAGACCCGGCTCAAGTCGTCGTTCACCGGGACGGCGCCGCGGTTCCGCGGCCGGGGGCTCGCCACCTACGCCAAGGCCACGCTGCTGCACCGGGCGCGCGAGCGCGGTTTCCAGACGGCCTACACCGAGAATGACGCGGGCAACGCCCCGATGCTCGCGATCAACGCGCGGCTGGGGTACCGGCGCTTCGTGACCGAGGTGCTCTTCGGCCGCGACCTCTGACGCCCGCATCGGACGGCCCGGCCGCGTTCGCCCGAGCTCCGGACGCGGGATCCGCCCCCAGCGGCTCCAGCGGGAGGCCGGGAACCCTGGGTTCCGGCGGTCGCCTCCGGCTGATCAGTCCGGGGCGCCGGGCAGGCCGATGGTCCGGAGCAGGTGGGCGTAGATCCCGTCGTCCCACGAGAGGTCATCGGGGAGCACGTCGAACGCCCGGACCTCCACGGTCTCGAAGTCGCCGGAGAGCGGCGCCGCGCCGACGAGCTGCGCCTCGGTGACCACGGTGGTGTGCCCGCCGGCGAGGATGTAGTGGCCGTGGACCCGGATCTCGCCGATCTCGGCGCCCGCCTCCTCGCGGGCCTCGCGCCGAGCGGTCTCCTCGATGCCCTCGCCGGCCTCGGCGTGGCCGCCGGGGAACTCCCACGCGCGATCGCGGTGGCGCACCAGGACGGGGCGGTCGCCCGAGAACAGCAGGCAGACCACCGAGTCGTGGTGCTCGGGGAGGCGGCCCAGCCGCACGACCGCGCCGTTCAACGCGCCGGGCCCATGAACGACGGCACCCCGCCCCCTCCCCCCGGCTCCCCCGGCGCGCGCCGTACCCGCGGCGTCACCGGCCGACCGGCACAGCGTACCCGCGGCCGCCCGGGCGCCCGTCCGGCCGGCGTCGAGCCGCTCCCGTGCGTGATGCCAGGGCGGCGGCGGGACGCGGTCCGGGAATCGGCGCCGAAGGCCGTTCCGCTCAGCGGAACGCCCGGCGCCCGGCGCCCACCACCGCGGCGGGATGCGGCCGCGCCCGCCCGTTGTCAGCCGACGACGGTCAGACCGTCATCGAGCCTGCCGCCGGCGATGGGGATGTCGTCGACGACTTCGTCCGGCAGGCGGAAGGCGGCCACCAGGTCCCCCGCCTGCGGCGCGAGTGCGGCGATGTGGTCCTCGACGGCGGACGGAATACCGGAGACGTGCCCGCTGTCCATGCACCCCTCGCTGACCAGGTCGCCGGTCTGCTCGGCGATCCGCTCCAGCGCGAAGAGCCGCAGCAGCGACGCCAGCGGGTGCGGGCCGGACGGGTCGATCCCCTGCTCGACGGCGGCGCAGAGCAGCGCCTCGGCCGCGCGGCGCTGCGCGAAGGCGGTCACAGCGCCGAGGGCGAACGGCACGGCGGCGTTCCACCGCCGGAGGGCGTTTCCGGCGGGAGCCTGTCGCAACCTCGCGCGGGCACGCGTCAGGTGGATGCGCTCGCACGCCCTTAGCAGGCTCATCAGGAAATCGGGATCGGTGAGGCGCCTGCCGGCGGGGTCGGCGGGCGGCGCGGGGACCGGGTGGTCGAGCAGCATTTCGGCGCCGGCCTTGATCCACACGGCGAGGTTGTCGCCCTCGGCGGTGATGAGCCCTTCGGTGTCGTCGCGCAGCGCGGCCAGCCGGTTGGCCGGGAACAGGCCGCGTGCTCCGCACCGTTCGCGGCACTCGGTCAGGATCGCCCGGGCGTTCCAGGTGACCCACCCCTTGGTGATGGCGACCGTGCGCGCCGCCCGCTCGCGCCCTTCGGGGCCGGCGGCGGTGTAATCCCTGACGGTCTCCCGATGCAGGAGCGACATCGCGTAGGCCGTGGCCAGCCCGCTCACCAACGGACCGTGGTGGCTGCGCAGGGCGAACACCGGCATCCGCGTGCGGCCCTGCATCGCCGTGATCTCGCGGGCACCGCCGTACCCGATCGCCGCCGCCAGCCCCGTTCGCGCGCCTCCCAGCGCGGCCGCGCTCATGCAGAGCTTGCCGACGGTGACGCGGTCGATGGAGCGCAGGAAGCGCTTGCGGCGGCTGCCCAGCGCGCTGGTGAAGACCCCGTCGGCGCTCAGCCGGCCGTGCTCGCCCGCCAGCAGGGCGCCGGCGGGTAGGACGACCCGGTCGAAGGACGTGAGGCAGTGGTCGACGGGGCTGCCCGCTTTCTGCTCCAGAGGTTCCACCGAGACTCCGGGAAGGGGCCCTGAGTCGTCCGTCAACCGCACCAGGAAGAGGAACACGCCGTGGTCGGCGTCCCCGATGATCAGCCGCGCGGCGACGAGCCCGGTCTTGGGGCCGCCCCAAGCTCCGGTGTTGGGCATGAACTTGCGCGCCCCCGCTACGGGCGTGTGCAGGATGAATCCGCCGGTGCTCGGGTCGAAGGCGGCGGTGGTCCGCAGCGCCCCCGCGTCGTTGCCGTGGTCGAGCTCGGTGCACAGGAACGTGCCGATACTGCGCATCGCGGTCACCCCCGCGAGGTCGCGCCGCTCATCGTGGTCGTGGTCGAGCAGGCTGCCCAGGAACAGGTTGTAGTGGATACCGATGAGGGTGGCCAGCCCGCCGTCGACACCGGCGGTCCATTCGTGCAGGGACGCCAGCCGGGCGTAATCGGCGGCGAGTCCCTCGGCGGACCCCACGGCGTCGTCGACCATCCGCAGGCGCCGGTAGGAGAGGGCCGCGCGTTCAGCGGGGGTCGATCCGGGGCGTCTGGACCGGAACGCCTCGCCGGCCAGGAGGGAGCGCCATGGGGCGTGCACGCGGTCGAATTCGCGAGGGGAGCCGAACAGCGCCCGGGACAGCACTGCTCTCAGCCCGTCCGCGCCTCCGTTCGGGCCGGGGGCGTGGCCGGGGTCGCACGCAGGGGGAGTCGATACATCATGTTCGATCACCCTATGAATGCAATCAAGCACAGTATGCCCCCGTCCGCTGTTCGGCCCGATCGCCCTGTGTCGTCCGACACTTTCGCCACCGGACACGGTCGGTGGCATGACGCACGGCCCTCCTCCCACGCGGCCGCGGACGCGCACCGGATCAGGGCGTGAGGACCGTCTTGCCGATGGCCGTCCGCTCTTCGAGAGCCCGATGGGCCTCTGCCGCACCGGCGAGCGGCAGGACCGCGCCGATGATCGGCTTCAGGTCGCCGGCGCCGGTCGGCGGGAACGCGCGGTCGCGCAGCCTCGCCGGCCGGTCCGGCGGCAGCAGCACGGACGCGAACCCGGTGCCGGTCAGGCCCCGGTGGTACACGGCGGCCGGGCCGAAGCGCGGCGGTAGGCCGCCGGATGTCCCTAGACGACCATGCGGCCGCCCGGAGCCGGCAGGTCGAAGCCACCTCGGACACCGCGCCGCTGGTGCCCTCGAGGACCACGGAAACGCCGTCTCCCGCGGTACCGCGGACCTGCCGGTGCCACTCGGGCGCGCTGTGATCGATCCCGCGGTCCGCTCCCAGCCGCCGGGCGACGGCCGGTTTCGCCTCCCGCGCGGCGGCGATCACGGTCGCCGGCACGCTCGGCCGACTGCACCAGGAGGCCGCCGACGCCTCCTGCGGCCACTTCGACCAGGACCGTGTCGGTGCGGTCCAGGCGGGCGGCCCTGGCCACGCCGGTCGCGGCGGTTCCTGGCCGAGAAGGGCCACGGCCGTATGGTCGTCGAGCGTGTCCGGAACGGGCGGCGCCGAAGCCGCCGGCAGGATCGCCGGCTCCGCGTAGCCGCCACCCGGTACCGCACCCGCCACTCGTTCGTCGGTCATCGCCGGATCGGCACCGGACCCGACCGCCACGACCGTCCCCGCGACCTCGAAGCCAGGCGAGAAGGGCGGTCATGTTCCACCCGGCCTGCCCCAGCAGCGTCATGCCGATCCGTATCGGCGACACGTGGTCGGCGATGGTCATCCTCTGCCCGGAGCAAGGCCCCGCCGCTTCTCCGAGATCCCGGACCCCCGTACGGGGCGCTACGCCCAAGGTGCTCACGCAGACCCTGCGGGCTCTCGAACGCGACGGAATGATCACGCGGACCGTGTACGACGAGGTACCTCCGCGCGTGGAAACGAACTGACGCCGTTGGCCGCATGCTGCTCGATCTCATCGCGGTCTGTCGCACGTGGGCACGCGAACACCTGCCGACGCTCCTGGCGGCCCGTGCTGCCTACGAGGACCGTGCAGCCCCCGGCTCCTCCGGACAGACACCGCCGGCCGGTGCGTGAGACTGGCTGCACAGAAAAAACGGACCGCCCTCTGACGGAGCCCGAGCGGGCACCGTCAGAGGGCGGTCACGTCGATTCGGCTCCCGGCCGGAGGCCGCCCAGAAGCAGAGGCGACGCGAAGGTCGGGCCGGCACGGCTCCGAACGGCTCCGGGCGTCCCGCCATGACAGCGACATCGCCGGAGCGCGCGGCACCGGTGAGGGTTCTCAGGAACGCTTTGAGCGTTCCTCGTCCCCTTCGGTCTCGCCCGCCGGAGCGTCGGAACCGCCGGAGGCCATGGACGCGTCGGGTGCGTCGTCGTCGGCCGGCTCCTGGCGTACGGCACCGGTGTCGACGGCCTCCGAGTCGGCGGCGGTGTCGCCCTCCTCGGCCGGAGCGCCCTCAGCCACGGGAGCGGACGCCGTGGACGCCTCTTCGGCGTCGGTGGCATCGGCCCGCACCTCGGACACCGCGGCACCAGCGGAGGCGGGCGGCTCGGCCTCGTTCCCGGATTCCTCGGCGTCGGTCCACATGATGTCCTCGTCGATGTCGACGATCTCGACACCTTCGAGCATCGCCAAGCGTTCGTCGGCGTCGGTCACGCCTTCACGGTCGACCGCCGAGGCCCGCGCGAAGTACTCCCGCGCGTCCTCGTTCCTGTTCAGGGTGAGCAGGGCATCCGCGTAGGCGTAGAACAGTCGCGCCACCCACGGCCGCGCGCGGCGCTCCTTCAGTTCGGGAACCTGGAGCTCGACAAGGGCGGCCTGGTGCTCGCCCAGGTCGTGCCGCGCGCCGGCGGCGACGATACGCAGCTCGATGCGGTCCTCGATGTCGAGGTCCTTGGCAGCGGGGTCGCGGGTGATCTCCAAGGCACGCTCGGGACGCCCGAGCCCCCGCTCGGCGTCGGCGATGACCGGCAGGAAGTTGTTGCGCCCCGTCATACGGCGGGCCGCGCGCAGGTCGGACAGGGCTTCCTGCCACTTGCCGACGGTATAGGCGGCGATGCCCGCGGCCTCACGGACGACACCGATGCGCGACGCCTTACGACGGGCGTAGATGGCGTGCTCGTAGGCCCGTTCGGGGTCCTCGTCCAAGAGGCGCCCGGCCATGACCATGTGCCGGCCCACGACCTCCGCCAAGGTCCTCGGCAGAGTGCCGAGTTCACTGCGGATCTCGCCGTCGAGCTGACCGATGGTCACGTCGTCGGGCAGGGCGGGAGCGATATCCCGCGGGTCGCGCTCCTCACGGGGCCGCTCGCGACGGTCATCGGAACGACGGTCGCGTTCGAACCTGCCTCCGGACCCGCCGGAACGGCGGTCGCCCGAGCGGCGGTCATCGGAACGGAAACCACCGCCGCCCCGCCCCTGGCCTTGGCCTTGGCGTTCGCGGCGATCATCCCGGTCGCCTCGGCCGGACCACTCGCGGCGCCCTTCGCCATCGCGGCGGCGGTCGCCGGAGCTCCGACCGCCTGCGCGATCGTCGCGGCGTTCCGAGCGGTCGCGGCCGGAGCGGTCGTCATCGCGAGGACGGCCGCTCCGGCCGCCGCCGGAGCCACCGGAAGCGCCACGGCCTCCCCCGCGATATCCGCCGCGTTCGCCTCCTCCGGAGCCCCCGCTGCGGCCGAAGCCGGACCGGGAGCGGTCACCCGACCGGCCGCCACCCCCAGATCGGTGACCACCGGAATTGCGGGCTCCGGAGCCGTCACGGCCCCCCGATCGGCTGTCGTCAGTCATGCGTCCGTCCGTAAACAGTCAAAAACGCTGCCACTGAGTCGTAGCAGCGCATGGTGATTCCCAAGTATCACTTTACGGCATGACACCACCGCTGTCGGACGGTCCGCCGTCAGCCACCACCGCGGCCAGGCGAGACGGCCCCGGAAGCGACGACCGAACGCCGGTGCCCATCGGCCGGCACGACGACCGCCGAAGCCGGGCGTACAGGGCACACCTACCCCCCGCGTGGTGATACGGCGGGTCGGCAACGGCGAGCCTGCCATGGCGCACGGGCTGCGTCCCGGACACCAGGCGGCAAGGGCCGTCGGTACACCATCCAGATATTTCGCAAGTTCACAATCTACGGCAACAAAAAAGGTGGGGGCAGGAACCAAAGCTCCCACCCCCACCAAAAAAATGTCCGGCGGCCACCTACTCTCCCACCCCACCACAGGGCAGTACCATCGGCGCAAAGAGGCTTAACGACCGG
>NZ_JBHSFQ010000035.1:0-69462 GCF_042653925.1 Nocardiopsis mangrovi | reverse complement strand
CCGACATCGACACCGTCGACGCCCTGGCCATCCACCAGCGCCTGGGCGCCATCGCCCGCGCCCTGCGCACCGACACCCCCGGCGCGGCCAACACGACCGCCGCCCAGAAGGAACTCACCCTCGACCAGCTGCGCGCCGACGTCGCCGTCGGCCTCCTGCTGGGGCGCCTGCCCGTCACCCCCGGGCTGGAGATCCCCGCCGACGCCGCCGAACACGGCGTCCCCGACACCGCCACCCCGGCCCCGGCCCCGGCCCACCGGCGCCACCCGGCACGCGGCCGGGACGGGGCGCCGGGGCAGGGCGCGGGCGAGGCACGCGACCAAGAGCGGGACAGGGACGGGGCACGCGGCCAGGAGCGGGTGGAGGACCAGGGACAGGGTCAGGTGGTCATCCCCGGGATGGCCGCCCCCACCCCGGTGCCGTTCTCGCCGGTGGGCAAGCTCCACGTCATCATCCCGCTGGCCGCCCTCCCCGCTGAGATGGGCGGCCGGGAGTCCCGGGCGCTGGGCGAGATCCCCGGCCACGGGCCCATCCTCGCCGAAGCCGCCCGCGAACTCGCGAAGGAAGCCACCGACAAGGCCACCCGGTGGTGCTACACGGTGGTCGACGAGGAGGGAACCCCGGTGGCCGAGGGCACCACCCGCTACCGGCCCCCACCCCGGCTCCGGTCCCACATCGACTCCCGCGACCGCACCTGCCGCTTCCCCCACTGCAACCGCCCCGCGGTGGAGTGCGACGCCGACCACACCACACCCCACCACCTCGGGGGTCCAACGAGTGCCGCCAACCTGGCCGCGCTGTGCCGACGCCACCACCGCCTCAAGCAACACCCCGGCTGGAAGCTGTCCCAGCCCTCCCCCGGCACCCTCGTATGGCGGACCCCCCACCACCGCACCCACACCACCGTCCCCGACCCCTACCCCGGACCATGACCACCCAAGGCCAGCGGGACGACAACGACGACCTCCAAGAAGCCCGACAGGCTTCTTGGTACTCCGACCGGACAACACCTATGCACACCCACCACCGGGGCGGCCCCACCACGCACGGGAGGGGCCGCCCCGCACCCGTCCACCCGCACAGCACGACCACCGGCGACCGGCGACCGGCGACCGGCGACCGGCGACCGGCGACCGGCGAAAGCATCCACCCGGCGGCGCCCCACGGCACCAGAAGGACCCCGGCAGCCGGGACCGCCCCCACGCACCACCCGGCACCCGGCCACGCCCCCCAGTCCCCAGCGCACCGCCGAGCTCTGGCCCCGCCCCGCGACCACCTGAGGATCCCCCCGGCCGCACCCCCCCGGCGCCGTCGCCGCCCGTCTGAACCCCGCCCCACGACGACCTGACGACGCGCGCCCGGCCCCACCCCTCACTGCCGTCGCTGCCCGTCTGAACCCGAACCCGCGACCGCCCGAGGCGTCCGTCAAGCCCTGACCCTCGCTGCCCGTCTGGACCGTGGCGCGGTGCCTCCCGCACTGCTCGCGTGGTCGGCCTTACCGCCGGCCGTCGCTGCGCGCTTGAATCCCCACCCCGTGCCCGCCCGAGGCATCCGCGCCCGCCCCGGCCCACCACCGGTCGTCGCCGCCCGTCTGAACCCGACCCGATGTCACCCGTACATCGACTGCCTGACCCTTCCCCTCCCCACCACCGGCCGTCACTGCCCGCTCTAACCCCGAGCCCGCGAATACCCGAGGCATCCAGCCGGCCTGCCCCAGCCTGTGCCCGGCCCGTCCCCGGGTGCCCGGACCGTCCCCGGCCTGTGCCCGGCACGCGTCCGGTTCGCGTCCGGTTCGCGTCCAAGGCCGCTGAAGTGGCATTGACCGGCGACTCGGCTCGCCTTGAGTGAATCGGGGACGGGGTGAGGGAGCCCCGACGGGAGCTAGGGCTACGGTGATGTCGTGGCGCAGGGGTCGGTGGTGGAGTTCGAGGAGCAGCGCGGGCGGATGTTCGGGCTCGCCTACCGGATGCTCGGGTCGGCTGAGGAGGCCGAGGACGTCGTCCAGGACGCCTACGTCCGCTGGGCCGGCGCCGACCACGCCGCCATCCGGGCCGTCCCGGCCTGGCTGGCCAAGGTGGTCACCAACCTCTGCCTGAACCGGCTCGCGTCCGCGCGTTCCCGGCGCGAGGACTACGTCGGGCCCTGGCTGCCCGAACCCGTCCTCACCTCCGACGGCGCGCTGGGCCCGCTCGACACCGCCGAGCAGCGCGACTCCGTGTCGATGGCGCTGCTCGCGCTCCTGGAGCGGTTGACCCCCGCCGAACGGGCCGCCTTCGTCCTGCGGGAGGCGTTCGGCCACCCCCACAACGAGATCGCCGCGATCCTCGGCGTCTCCCCGGCCAACGCCCGGCAGCTCTACCGGCGCGCCACCCTGCGGATCGGTGCGGACCGCGCACGCTTCGACCCCGACCCGGAGCACTGGCGGCTGCTGGTCGACCGGTTCCTGCGCGCAGCGGGCGAGGGCGATGTCAAGGGCCTGGAGACGATGCTCGCCGACGACGTCGTGACGTGGTCGGACGGCGGCGGCCGCACCACCGCGGGCCGCCGGCCCGTCGTCGGGCGCGACCGCGTCCTGCGGCTCCTCACCGGCGGGTTCGCCAAGTACCTCGACAACGTGCGGATCACCCCGGCCGAGGTCAACGGGGCGCCGGCGATCATCGGCCGCCGCGACGGCCACCTCGTCGGCGTCATGGTCGTGGAGATCGCTGGAGACCGGATCACGGGCTTGCACGCCGTGCTCGATCCGGAGAAGCTGCGCTTCCTCGACGGCCAGCTCTCCTCCCGTCCGCCGCACCCGCCCGCGCCTCCACTGTCACACCGCGCTCCGCCCGCCGGTTCCTAGCTGGTGACACACCGGCCGTCGCGCCGGAGCGGCCGTCCCGGCCGGTCCCGGCCGGCAACGGAGGAGGGCATCCGTGAAGAGAACGATCCTGGTCACCGGGGGCACCGGAACGGTGGGCCGGCCCGTGGTGGAACGGCTCACCGCCCAGGGCCACGACGTCCGCGCGCTCAGCCGCCGCGCCCGGCCCGGAGGCGGCGTCCCCGGAACCCCCGAGCCCTTCGCCGTCGACCTGCGCACGGGCGAAGGGCTGGACGCCGCCGTGGACGGCGTCGACGCCATCGTCCACTGCGCCACCACTTACACCGGCGGCGACGAGCGCTCGGCCGCGAACCTGTTCGCGGCGGCCCGGCGCGCCGGAGTGCCGCACACCGTCGCCATCTCCATCGTGGGGTGCGACCGGGTCGGAATCGGCTACTACCGGTCCAGGGCGCGCATCGAGCAGGCACTGGCCGCGTCCGGCCTCGGCCACACCGTGCTGCGCGCCACCCAGTTCCACGACCTGGTCCGCCGCCTCTGCGCGGGACTGTCGCGGATACCGGTGATGCCGGTGCCGACGATGCCGTTCCAGCCCGTGGACGCGGGCGAGGTGGCCGACCGCCTGGCGGAGCTCGCGGTCGGCGATCCGGTCGGCCGCGCCCCCGATCTGGGCGGTCCTCGGGTCGAGGCGTTCCGCGACCTCGCCCGCCAGTATGCGGCGTGGTCCGGCCGGCGCCGCCTGATGGTGCCGGTGCCGCTCCCCGGCCGCGCCTTCACCGCCTACCGGGCGGGCGGCCACCTGGCCGAGAACGGCGACCGGGGCACGGTCGCCTTCGCCGACCACCTCGCCGCACGGGCGTCCGCGTCCACGCCCCCGTCCGCGGCCTCGGGTACCGGGCAGGAAGGGTGACCACCATGCGCGAACGAACCGTGCTCCGGGCCGGGCTGTGCTTCCTGGCGCTCTCCAGCCTCGCCGTGGGCGTGTGGCAGTCACTGCTGCCGCGCTCCTTCTTCGCCCTGGAGTGGGTGGCGATGTACCCGCCGTTCAACGACCACCTCGTGCGCGACGTGGGCGGGCTGAACCTGGCGCTGGGGGTGGTCGTGGCCGGTGCCGCGATCGTCATGGAGCGCCGGCTGGTCGTCACGGCCCTGCTGGGCTACCTGACCTATGCGGCCACGCACCTGCTCTTCCACGGGATCAGCACCGACCACGTGCACCCCGTCGACGTGCCGGGCCTGATCGCCGCGCTTGGAATCGGCGTGTTCATCCCGTTAGGGCTGCTCGCCCTCGCCCGGAACGGCGGCGGGGACGCACCGCCGTCCGGGTGACCGATGCGGGCACGCTTCCGAAATCCCGCATCATAGGGAATTGCAGATCAGATATCTCTCGTGAGCGTTTTAATGAACCAACACCCGGTGAGTGACCGCGCAAAAATATCCAACGGGAATCGCGTGGAGTGCGAGCCGTGGAGCGCCTTCTTGGCTTAGGTTGTTGGTGTCTCGATCGGCCTCGCGGTTTCGCGGTGGAATCGCAGGTCAGGGGAATGACTGTATCCATTTCGCCCCATTTGATCGAAGCAAAACAGGCGAATTAGCCAAGCATCGTGGAGTGGAAAATTGGGAGACAATTCCATCGGTTTCGAGTATGGTGTCGACGCCTCTGTCGGCGGGGGTGATGGAGGGTGGTGGTTCTTCAAGGGGGACCAGACCGTCAAGGTCGGCGACGACAGCGTGGCGAAGGGCCCCGAGGACATCTCCGCCGCCGATGCCTTCCCCGCTTTGAGGGGGACCGTTTTCGAGAGTGGGGTCGACGCCTCTGTCGGCGGGGGTGATGGAGGGTGGTGGTTCTTCAAGGGGGGCGAGGCCGTCAAGGTCGATGACGACGACATCCTCAAGGGGCCCGGCCCCATCTCCGCCGCCGATGCCTTCCCCGCTTTGAGGGGGACCGTTTTCGAGAACGGGGTCGACGCCTCCGTCGGCGGAGGCGACGGGGGATGGTGGTTCTTCAAGGGGGACGAGGCAGTCAAGGTCGGCGACGACGACATCCTCAAGGGGCCGGGGAAGATCTCCGCGGCCGACGCCTTTCCTGCTTTGAGGGGGACCGTTTTCGAGGACGGGGTCGACGCCTCTGTCGGCGGGGGAGATGGAGGGTGGTGGTTCTTCAAGGGGGACGAGGCCGTGAAGGTCGATGACGACGACATCCTGAAAGGACCCGAGCCCATTACCGCCTCGGATGCCTTCCCTGCTCTCCGAGGTCTTTGATCGCACCGGCACGCACACGGTTTCTCATTTCCGATCACAGGGCCTCCGGTCGGCCGCCGGGCGGTTCCCGGCGGCCGAAGCCGCGCCGCTGTCGCGCCACCGCTGCGCCGCATGGGCGGTCGGCCTCGGGTGACACCGTTCGACGTGACGACGCGGCCCCGCACGGCCACTGCGTTCCCGTGCGTTACCCGGGAGAGCCGGGGGCGGATGCCCGCGGTGTGCGGTCTCGTTCGGCGATGGCCCCGGCGACCTCGCGGATGGCGTCGCGAAGCAGGTCGCCGTAGGCGTCCCGCGGAAGGCTCGCGGCGTGCGCTTCGGCCGCGTCGATGTGCTCGGTGGCGGCCTCGAAGGAGCCGAGCCGGCGGTAGTCGTCGGCGAGGTTGAGGTGTAGGGAGGGGTAGAAGCCGGCGATGTGGAGACCGGCGTGGTGCTCTTGGACGCGCTGGTCGGTCACGGCGTCGGCGGCGTCCAGCGCCCTGACGTCCCAGGCGAGCGCCTGGGCGGGATCCTCGTAGAGATCCGCCATGTAGTGGGCGAGGGAGCAGCGGTGCAGCGGGTCGCCGGTGACGCCGATCGCGGACCACAGTCCCAGCAGCTTGCGGCGGGCGGCAGCGGTGTCGCCGGCGCGGCCTTCGGTGACGGCGTCGCCGATCGCGTCCATGGTCGGGTCGGGGGCGGCGGGCGCGGTGGTCATGGAGTGTTCCTCGTCGTCTTTTGCAGGTGGAGGGGTCAGGTGGAGCCGTCGAGCCCGACGGGCATGGCCAGGGTGGTGAAGTCGCCGCGGTCGGCGGAACGGATGGTGACGGGCTGGTCGTCGCCTCTCAGGTCGAGCATCACGTCGGGCCCGATCGCGGTGCTCACGGCGGGGTAGAGCGTGGTCATGGCGAACCGGATGCGGAGGGCGGGCCCCGTTACGACGGCCGGGAGGGAGACGCCGGGGGCGCCGTCCGCGGACGGGACGTGCACTTCGTTGTCGGCGACATGCAGCGCGATGCGCTCGCCCGCGTGTTCTTCCAGGGCCCGAAGGAGCAGATCCTTCGGGACCGTCGCGCGGGTGGTGACCTCGCCCAGCGACGCCAGCATCAGCCGGTGGTCGGGGAACTCCTCGGCCAGCAGCCGGCAGTGCCGGTCCTCCCGGCCGTCCGAGCGGAGCCGGACCCCGTGCGGCACCGCTTCGAGCCGCACCAGCGCGCTGCGTCGGATATCGGCGACCGCGGACCGCAGTTCGTCGCCGGTGACCGTGCCGGCCCAGGTCCGCGCCGGCGGTTCGGCCGGAACCAGGGTCCGCGTGGAGAGCCGGTAGCGGTCGGTCGCGGTCAGGGTGACCGCCTCATGGCCCGCCTCGATACGCAGGCCCGAGAGCACCGGCAGCCCCGGCTCCTGCGCGGCCGCGGTCAGGACCTGGTCGACCGCGTCCGCCAGCACGGGACCCTTCAGCGTCGCGATCGGCAGACCAGGCGCGCCGCCGAGCGCGGACCGGATGACGGCGGCCTTCCGCTGCACGGCCGCCGCGTCCTCGACGACCTTGGCGACGTGCGCGTCGAGGAGCCGGGACGCCTCGTCGGCCCCCGAACCGAGGATCGCCTCGACGGCGGTCAGGGGCATGGCGAGTTCGCGGAGCCGCCGCAGCAAGGTCGCCCGGGCCACCTGGCCGGCGCGGTAGTAGCGGTAGCCCGAGGCCGGGTCGACCTCAGCGGGAGGCAGCAGCCCGGAGTCGGCGTAGAACCGCAACGCGCTGGAGGTCAGACCGGTGCGTCGGGCGAACGCCCCGATCGGCATCAGCTCATCATGTGGCACCGCCCCATCATCGAGTCTCGACCAACATGAAGGTCAACACCGACGTGTGGTCCGACCGGCCTCATGGCCGACCTCATGGCCGGGGCCGGGGTCGGGGCCGGTGGCGGCGGGTGACCGGCGAGGAGGGGGGAGCCGGCCGGACCCGGGGGCCGCGTGGCCACCCGAACGCGGTGACCCGACCGGGCGGCGCCGTGTCCGGGCCGCGGCGGCAGCGGCCCGGACACGGTCCCCGGCGCGCCGGGGCGATGCGGCGGCGGGGTCAGGAATCGTCCTCCACGGCGGTGCCGGGGTCGCCGTCGACCGCCGCGGCGAGCTGCGGTACCAGGCGTTCCAGTTGGTAGGGCAGGCTCAGCGCCGACACGAAGGAGATGGAGCTTCCGTAGTCGGAGCCTTCGTCGATGAAGACCTCGCGCCCCTCGCCGACGACGTCGAGCGAGCCGTAGACGTCGGAGCCGTGCAGCTCTTCGCGGTCGACGGGGGAGTCCGCCGCCAGCCACACGACGGCGTCGGTGTCGAGCAGGTCGGCGCGCTCGGCGCTGATGTTGGCGCCGAACGCGTCGCCGATGGCCGCGTCGAGGCCCTCGGGGAGGGCGAAGCCGAGGTCGGTCAGCAGGCGTGAGCGCGGATCCTCGCTGCCGTAGACGAAGTACCCCTCCCAGGTGGTGGCCATGACGGCGGACGCGCCCTCGAATTCGGGGTGCTCCTCGCGGGCCGCGGCGATCTGGGCGTCGACGTCGGCGATGATCTCCTCGGCCCGGCCGGACTCGCCGACCGCCGCGCCGACCTTCCCCGTCAGCTCCTGCCAGGGGATCGCGTAGTCCGGGTACTCGCCGGGCTGGGCGACGGTCGGTGCGATCTGGCTGAGCAGGTCGTACTGATTCCGCGTCAGCCCGCCGTAGAGGCTGAGGATCAGGTCGGGCTCCAGCGAGGCGATCCGCTCCACCTGCGGGCCGTCGCTGGAGTCGAGGACCTCGGGGGGTTCGGCGTCGCCCAGCGCCTCTTGCGCCCACGGGCCGATCTGGCCCGGGTAGTCGCCGATCCACCCGGTGGTGGCGACGGGGACGACGCCGAGCGCCAGCAGCGCGTCCTGGTCGGTGAGGCCCACGGTCACGACGCGCTCGGGGCGTCCGGTGATCTCGGTGTCGCCGAACTTGTGCTCGATGGTCACCGGGAACGCGCCGTCGGCCGATGCGCCCGGCGACTCCTCGGTGCCGCCGGCGGCACCGCAGCCGGTGGCGGCGATCAGGAGCGCGAGTGAGGCGAGGGCACCCGTGGCGCCGCCGAGCGCGCGGCGGCGCGGGGTGAGGGGGGACGGCGAGGGCGTCATCGGGTGCTTCCTTGCGGTCGGGGCGGGCGGTCCTGGTGGCCCCGGACAGGGGTGCGCTCCGGCGGGGGCTCTCCGGCATCGCTCAGTCGATCATTAGGTTTGCCTAACCAAACTACGGTGTCAAGGTGGGTGAACGGGCGGTCGCCGAGCGTTATGTCCCTCTTGAGTGCGGGTAGCCGGAAGCCGAGTCATTGGGGGCGTCACGGGTCGCGGGCCGATCGGTGGCGGGCCCCGTCGAGCGCACGCGGCATCCCGATTCGAGGCGTTCTCACTTCTGGAGGCGAGAGATGGAAGGGTTCGAGGAGCTGGACGTGCTGGATTCGGAGCGTTCAGAGGATCGTTCCGCCGATCGAAAGACTCCGGACGCCGGTTCCCTGACGGCGGTTCGAGGGCGGCTCGTCTGGTTCCACGACGACCCTTTCCTCGTCGGTACCGAGAAGGCCATGAGGTACGAAGAGGACGGGCTGATGATCTGCCAGGACGGGCGGATCACCTATGCGGGACCGTACGAATCCGGGAGGAATTCCATTCCCCCGGATGCGGCCTTCACTCATTACCCGAACCACATCATCTCCCCCGGTTTCGTGGACTCTCACGTCCACTTCACGCAGGTCGGAATGATCGCCTCATACGGGGAGCGACTGCTGAACTGGCTGCAGGACTACGTCTACCCGGAAGAGATGAAGTATTCCGACAAGGGATATGCCGAAGCAGGGGCCCGGCTGTTCTGCGACGATCTCCTCCGCAACGGAACCACCACGGCCCTCGTCTTCACGTCCACCTATCCGGGATCCGTGAATGCGTTGTTCAAGGAGTCGTCCAAGCGCGGAATGCGCATGGCCGCGGGCAAGGTCCTGATGGACACGAACGCTCCGCAGGAGCTGTGCGACGCGAGCGTCGAAAAGGCGATGAAACAGACCAGGAAGCTCATCGAGCGGTGGCACGGAAAGGACCGCAACGTCTACGCGGTCATGCCGCGGTTCCCCCTCGCGTGTACGCGCGAGATGCTCAAGGCCGCGGGCGAGCTGTGGGGGGAACTGCGGAAGGAGTACCCCGGCCTGCTCATGCACTCCCACATCGCGGAGAACACCGATGAGGTCTTCGAGGGACGGAAGGCGTTTCCCGAGTTCAAGACCTACCTCGACGTCTTCCGCCATTACGGGCTCCTCGGGCCCGGTGCGGTCCTGGCCCATGGGGTGCACCTGACCGAGAAAGAGCTGAAGATCTGCCACGAGACCAAAAGTGCCATCGCCCACTGCCCGACCTCCAACCTGTTCCTCGGCAGTGGACTGTTCCCGCTCCGAGACGCCAAGACCCCCAAGCGGCCGGTCGGTGTCGGCCTCGGAACCGATGTCGGGGGCGGCACCAGCCTGTCCATGCTGGCCACCATGGACGAGGCGTACAAGGTCTCGGCGCTCGACGAGCACCCGGCCGATGCCATTCGCCTTTTCTACCTGGCCACACTGGGCGGTGCCAAGGCGCTGCGCATGCACAAGAAGATCGGGCGGCTGGAGCCGGGATACGAAGCCGATTTCATCGTCCTCGACCCCAAGGCGACGCCGCTGCTGGCCAAACGCACCGAAACCGGTGACGGTTCCATCGAGGACCTGCTGTTCGCCCTGGCGATCCTGGGCGACGACCGCGCGGTGGAGGCGACGTATGTGGCCGGCAGGCTCGCCCACAAGCGGGACCGCGGCGGTGACAAGAAGAATATGGGCGATCACCCGTTCGCGTGGAGCAGATACGACTGGCAGACGCAATCCTGGCTGCCCGACCGGACCACCGGATTCCGGGGGTGGATGGCCCCGTCGATCGACGCCTACGCGGGCGGTCTGCACTGCGTGTACCTCGCCCCCGACAGCACGCTCCAGTGGACGGTGTATACGCAGCAGGACCAGGAACCCGGGGAGTGGAGTGCGCCGCAGAGCCTCGGGGTGAAAACCGGAGCCGGCCCCTCCATCGCCCCGTATCACGATCATCTTTACGTGTGTTACAGGGATTACCCCTCAAAGAGGATCTACACGAAGAGGTGCGACGACGAGGGCGTGTGGGAGTCGCCGCGTCTCGTTCCAGGGGATATCGAAACGCATTATCCGCCCGCCATCACCGCGTTCAACGATTTCCTCTACCTCCTGGTCCGGGACGAGGACCAGTGGATCTCCTGTAACACCTACTGCTCCAAGACCGACGCGTGGAGCGGCTGGAAGCAGCTGTGGCGGGTCGATTCCTATGACCCCGTCACCATCGCGGCCTATGCCGGGCGGCTCTATGTCATGTACGTCCCGGACTTCGGTGCCGATCTGAAGTGGACGGCCTATGACCTTGCGACCGGGGACTGGTGGCCGCACAGGACCCTGGAGAATACGGCGGAGACCGCCCGGCCGAAGCTCGCCCACTACAACGGCCTGCTCTACGCGATGGGCGTGCGGTGGCAGGGGGACGTCCGGGAGACATGGTGGGCGAAGCAGGGCGCCGACCTCCCGGAGTGGACCACCCCCGAGGTGGTCCCGGAGATCCATCCGTACGGCTACGGACCCGGCCTGACCCCGTATCACGGCCAGCTCTACTCCGCGTATTTCATGGGCTGAGGTCCAGGGCGCGGAGCCGGCTCCGTCCACGCCGTCATGCCCGCCGCCGCGCGCGGCCACCGTCACCTGTCGGCGCGACCCATCTGTTCTGCGATGATCAGTTCCTAGTTCCGGTTCGACCACGAACCGGAAGCACGACCTAGTCGCCTTCGCGCTGCGCGGGAACGGGGACGGGGCGGCGCTCGCGGCCGACGTACTCGCTCAGCGGGCGGATGAGCGCGTCCTCCTCCTTCTGCTCGACGACGTGCGCGGTCCAGCCGATCATGCGCGCCATCGCGAACAGCGGGGTGAACGCCGGGATGTCGAAGCCCATCAGCTGGTAGGCGGGGCCGCTCGGGTAATCGAGGTTGGGGTGGATCCCGGTGCGGTCCATCACCACCTCCTCCACCGCGCGGACCAGGTCCATCAGCTCCCCGGCGCCCTTGAGGTCGGCCATCCGCTCCAGCGCCGCCATCATCGTCGGCACGCGCGAGTCGCCGTGCTTGTAGACGCGGTGCCCGAAGCCCATGACCTTGTTGCCGTCGGCGAGCGTGCGGTCCACCCATTCGGCGGCGCGGTCGGCGGTGCCGATCTCCTCCAGCATGAACATGACCTGCTCGTTGGCGCCCCCGTGCAACGGGCCCTTGAGCGCGCCGATGGCCGCGGTGACCGCGCTGTAGATGTCGGCGCGCGTGGAGGTCACCACGCGCGCGGCGAACGTGGAGGCGTTGAAGCTGTGCTCGGCGTAGAGGATGAGCGACGCCTCGAAGCAGCGCACCACCTCGGGCTCGGGCACCTCGCCGAAGCACATGTGGAAGAAGTTCTCCGCCAGCCCCAGCTCGGGGTCGGGGTTGATCGTCTCCAGGCCGTGCCGGCGCCGGTGGTCGACGGCGACGATGGTGGGCAGCCGCGCCATCATCGCCTCGGCCATCGCGTGCTGGGCGGGCATGGAGGGGTCGTCTTCGGCGGGGTCGTCGGACCCCAGGTAGCTGATCGCCGTGCGCAGCACGTCCATCGGGTGGGTGGACTCCGGGATGCGCCGCAGCACCTCCAGCGTGCCGCGGTTGAGGGTGCGGGTGACCCGTTCGCGGGCGCGGAAGGAGTCGAGCTGCTGCTCGGTGGGCAGGTCCCCGTACCACAGCAGGTAGGCGACCTCCTCGAAGGAGCACGAGGTCGCCAGTTCCTGCACCGGGTAGCCCCGGTAGGTGAGCGAGTTGGTGGCCTCGTCGATCATCGAGACCTCGGTGGTGTCGACCACCACGCCGGCCAGCCCTTTGTGGATCGATGTCTTCGCCATAGCCGCCCCCTCCGATCAGGTCGTGTCAGGCCGTGAAGTCGTGGACATCGCCGTCGAAGGCGGTGTAGGCGGGATAGTCGAGCAGGTCGTAGAGCCGGGAGCGCGTCTGCATCCGCTCCAGGACGCCGGCCTGGGTGCCGGTGGCGCGGATCTCGCGCAGGCCCTCCTCTGCGGCGCCCATCGCCAGGCGCAGCGAGGTGACCGGGTAGATCACCACGTTGATCCCCAGCGACTCCAGGGTCTCGGCGTCCAGCAGCTCGCTCTTGCCGAACTCGGTCATGTTGGCCAGAAGGGGGGCGTCCACGGTGGCGCGGACGGCCGCGAACTCCTGGGCGTCGCGCAGCGCCTCCGGGAAGACCATGTCGGCGCCGGCGTCCACATACGCCTGGGCCCGCTCGATGACGCCGGGGACGCCCTCCACCGCGCGGGCGTCGGTGCGCGCGCAGATGAGGAAGTCGGGGTCGCGCCGGGCCCGCACCGCCGCGCGGATCCGCCGCACCATGTCGATGGCCGGGACGACCGACTTCCCGTCGAGGTGCCCGCACCGCTTCGGGTTGACCTGGTCCTCCAGGTGGCACCCGGCCAGTCCGGCGTCCTCCAGCACCTGGACGGTCCGGGCGGCGTTCAACGGCTCGCCGAACCCGGTGTCGGCGTCGATGATCGCGGGCAGGTCGGTGACGCGGGCGATCTGCGCGCCGCGCCCGGCGACCTCGGTGAGGGTGGTCAGCCCGATGTCGGGCAGGGCGAGGTCGGCGGAGACCACCGCGCCGGAGATGTAGACCCCGTCGTAGCCCAGGTCCTGGATGAGCCGGGCACTGAGCGGGTTGAACGCGCCAGGGAAGCGCAGCAGCCGGCCCGAGGCCAGGGCGGAGCGCAGCGCGGCGCGGCGCTCGTGCGGTGTCGAGGCGGTGTGCAGCATCGGTCAGAACAGTCCCTTCGCGAGGGCCGGGCCGCCGGGGACGGCGGCGGGGCCGGCGGCGAAGGACAGGTCGCGCACGTGCTCGGCGGTCAGCTCGGGCAGGCGCTCCACCAGGCCCAGGAAGCGGTCCTGCTCCGCCCGTGACACCACGCCCCCGGCCAGCGCCCGGAACTTCGCGATGTAGTCGGGCCGGGTGAAGGGCCGCGCGCCCAGGGGGTGGGCGTCGGGCATGGCGATCTCGTCCCAGATCTCGGTGCCGTCGTCGAGCTCGATGACGACCCGCCCGCCGAACGCCTTCTTGGCCGGGTCGGCCGAGTGGTAGCGCTCGGTCCACTGCGGGTCCTCCACGGTGGTGATCCGGTGCCACAGGTCGACGGTGTCGGGCCGCGACGCCCGCTCCGGGGTGTAGGAGCGCTCGTGGTGCCACTCCCCGTCCTGGAGGGCGACGGCGAAGATGTACATGATCGAGTGGTCCAGGGTCTCCCTGCTCGCGGCGGGATCCGACTTCTGCGGGTCGCCCGCCCCGGTGCCGATCACGTTGTGGGTGTGGTGGCTGGTGTGGATGGTGACCGAGCGGATCCGCGACGTGTCGCCGATCCGCGCCCCCATGCGCCGCGCGAGGTCGATGAGTGCCTGGCTCTGGTACTCGGCGGAGTGCTCCTTGGTGTAGGTGCGCAGGATCGCCCGCTTGGGCTCGCCGGGCGCGGGCAGCTCGACCGTGTATTCGGCGCCGGGGCCGTCGAGCAGCCAGGCGATGAACCCGTCCTCGCCCTCGTAGGCGGGCGAGGGCGAGCCCTCGCCGCGCATCGCCCGGTCCACCGCCTCCACCGCCGCCTTCCCGGCGAACGCCGGCGCGTAGGCCTTCCAGCTGGAGATCGCGCCCTTGCGCGCTTGCCGCGTGGTCGTGGTGACGTGCAGCGCCTGCTGCACCGCCTGGTAGACGGTCTCCGCCGGCAGCCCCAGCACGGCGCCGACCCCGGCCGCCGCCGAGGGCCCCAGATGGGCGATGTGGTCGATCCGGTGCTCGTGCAGGCAGATGCCGGCGGTCAGGGCCACCTGGACCTCGTAGGCGGTGGCGATGGCGCGCGCCAGCTCCATGCCGGTGCACCCGGCGTGCTGGGCCACGGCCAGGATCGGCGGAATGTTGTCCCCGGGGTGGGAGAAATCGGCGGCCAGGAACGTGTCGTGGAAGTCGAGTTCGCGCACGGCCACCCCGTTGGCCCACGCCGCCCACTCCGGCGACACGCGCGCGGTCAGCGGGGTGCCCCAGACAGCGGAGCCCGGGGAGTGGGGGTGGGCCTCGGCCTGCGCACGGGCGTTGCGCACCGGCCGCCGGTGCAGGGCGGCCGCGGCCACCGCGGCGTCGTCGATGATGCGGTTGACGACCATCTGCACGACGTCCTCGTCCGGCTCGGTGCGGTCCGCGGCGCACTCGGCGATCCGGTACGCCAGCTGGTCGGCCGGGGCCGGGCCGTCGGCGCTGCGGTGGACGCGGACGCGGTGCTGCACGTGGCTCTCCGTTCCCGGCGGCCCGCGGCTGCGCCGCGGGCGGAGTGACAGACGTCGTCGATTTGAGCCTGACGCATGGAGTCCGCGCAGGTCGAGGGGGTGGCGGAGCAGGTTTGCGCAAACTCTCCGCGTGCCCCGCACCAAGCCGGTAAAGACCCCGCCAAGGATCCGCGCGTCCCCGTCGAGCCCGTCCGGCGGTCCCGGGGCCCGTCCCGCCCCGGGACCGCCGCAGCGGCGGGCCCACCGGCCGCGGAGGTCTCGGCGGGTCCGCCGGCCTCAGGCGTCGCGGCGCGCGAACCGGGTGAGGGCGACGGCGGTGAAGACCGCGAGCCACACCGCGATGACCAGCACGGCGGGAAGGGTCGGCAGGTAGCCGGGGGTGCCGGGGACGGCGAGGCCGGCCACGCTCTCGGCCGCGGCGCCGGCCATGTACCGGGGCACCGTGTCGCCCCACCACGGATCCAGGAACCGGGCGAGCACCACCGGCAGCGTGCCGAGCGCGATGACCAGGACGACCGCCGCCGGGGCGCTGCGCACGAGCACCGCCGTGCAGGCGGTCAGGACCGACTGGGCGAGCATCGACACCGGGACGAACAGCAGGACCGCGCGCAGCATCCCGGGCGCCCCCAGGTCGAGTGCCCGCTCCCCGGCGGAGGCCAGCACCCCCTGGGTGATGCCGAAGCCGGCGAACGAAATCGCGACGCCGGTCGCGAACGCGAGCACCGCGATGATGACGAGCTTGGCCGCGAGGACGCGCCACCGGCGCGGCGTCGCCGCGAGGGTGTGGCTGATCATCCCGCACCGGTACTCCGCGGCCACCACGTTGGCGGCCAGCGCGGAGAACCCCCAGATACCGAAGTAGCTGCCGAAGAACGCGACGCTGTACTCGCCCTCGGCCTGCTCCCGCGCCAGGGCGGCGGTATCGCCGAAGACGCACATCAGCACGGTGATGCCCACGGTCATGGCGGCCGTCGCGGCGAGGATCGCCCGGTTGGACGGCAGCGCCCGGAACTTGCGCCACTCCGACCGCAGAGCGGCCCCGAACCCGGGCGGCCGCCCTCGGACGGGAGCGGGCGCCCGCCGGGCAGGTGCCGCGGCGGTCGCGGTGGACGAGGCGGATGTGGTGGCCATGGAGTGCTCCTCGCGGGTTGGTGTCGATGGAAGAAGGGACGGCGGACGCGGCCCCGGAGCCGGAGGCCGGGCTGCACCGCGGGAGGCCGAGGGGGCGAACGGCGCCCTCCGCCGGCGCGCGTAGCGCCGGCCGCCTGGGCCCCCGGGCCAGGACTGAGCCGAACGGTCATCCGCCGCCGCGGGGTCCGTCCTGCCTGCGTGCGGCCCGGTTCTGTCGCTGTCGCCGGGGTGCCGGGGTGCCGGGGTGCCGGGGTGCCGGGGTGCTGGGGGGCGGTGGGCTGGTGGTCCTGGTGTGTTGGGGCGGCGTGGAGGTGTTCGGGGGCCTGGGGTCTGTGGTGGTCGTCTTGATGGGCCGGGTTTGTGCTGGTCTTGGTCTCGGTATCCCGGTCCTCGGCCGAAGGGTCGGTTGCGTGCCGGATGTGCTCCGGGCTCCCTCGTCAGGTCGGTTCGGGGCGGTCGTGCGCGGTGGTGTCCCCGTGGCCTGCGCGCATCGTGGGGCCGGATGCGCCCCGGATGTGGCGCGGTTCCGTTCCGGGCGTCACCGGGCCTCCGGCGGGCGGGGAGCGGCGTGTGCGGTGCCGGTGCCGGTGAACGTGTGGTCGGACTTGTCACCGGTCAGTTCCATGAACACGTCCTCCAGGCTGGCTCGATGCTGGGTCAGCTCGTGGAGGGTGATGTTGTAGCGGGCGGCGAGGTCGCCCACGCGCGCGGCCTCGGCCCCGCGCACCATCAGCGCGCCGTCCCCCGCGCCGCCCTCGGCCCGCTCCACCGCCAGCCCGGCGTCGGCGAGGAGGGTGGCCAGCAGCGCCCCGTGCGGGCTCGCCACCCGCACGTGTCCGCCGGACCCGCGCCGGAGCAGTTCGTCGGTCTCCATGTCGGCGATCAGCCGGCCGCGGCCGATCACCACCACCCGGTCGGCGGTGTCCGCCATCTCGCTCATCAGGTGGCTGGAGACGAACACGGTCCGGCCCTCGGCGGCCAGCCCGCGCATGAGCGTGCGGATCCAGCGCACCCCCTCGGGGTCGAGGCCGTTGACCGGCTCGTCCAGGATGAGCGTCGCTGGGTCGCCCAGCAGCGCGCCCGCGAGGCCCAGGCGCTGGCGCATGCCCAGGGAGAAACCCTTGACCGCCCGGCGGGCCGCGTCGGCGAGCCCGACGGTCTCCAGGACCTCGGCCACGCGCCGGCGCGGGATGCCGCCCGCGTGCGCCAGCCACGACAGGTGCGCGGCGGCCGTCATGCCCGGGTGGATGGCGCCCGAGTCCAGCAGGGCCCCGACCTCGCGCATCGGTGCGGCGAAGTCGCGGTAACGGCGGCCGTCGATCAGCGCCGTCCCACCCGTGGGGTGGTCCAGGCCGAGGACCATCCGCATCGTCGTTGATTTGCCCGCGCCGTTCGGCCCCAGAAAACCCGTAACGCGGCCGGAGGGGGCGGCGAAGGACAGCCCGTCCACCGCCTTCGACGCGCCGTAGGACTTCGACAGGTCGGCGACCTCGATCACGTGGACCACCTCAGTGGGGAATCGGCTCCCGGCCCCCTGCGGACCGGCTCGCTTCCAGGTAACCGGCGGGCCGGGCGGCGCCGCGAGATCAGAAGGTGGTCGGCGGTGACAACAAAAGTTGCGATCTGAGCCGGGGGACCGCGGATCCTGCCCGCGGTCCGCGCCCAGGTCCTAGCGTTGGGGCATGGCCCATCCACGCGGTGCCGCGGGCACCCCCAGCACTGGCGGGCGGCGGCACGGCACCGGCGAGCCCGACACCCCCGGTCCCGAGACCGCCCCCGGCCCCCGGGGCCCGCGCCGGATCTCCCGGGTGCGGGCGGCCGCGGCCGCCGCGCTCGCGGTGCTCGCCGTGCTCGGCGCCCTGTTCGCCGCGGCCGTTCTGCCCGGCGCCGACCCCGTGGCGCTGGCGGTGGGCGCGGCGGTGCAGGTCCTGGTGTCGCTCCTCGTGCTGGTCGACCGGACCCGGCCGCTCACCGCCACCCTCGCCATCGTCGCGGTGAGCCTGCTGCTGTTCACCGTGGACCCCGCGTGGAGCGAGCTGGCCCGCGCGGGAGGCGTCGTCTGGATTCCGCTCGCCCTGGCGTGGACCAGCCCGAACCTGGTGCGCGAGGCGCGCTCGCCGGTCCAATGGGCGGTCGGCGGGCTGGCGCTGGCCGGATACGTCGTGACCGCCGGGATCCTGACCGCACCCCCGGGCGGCTCCGTGCTCTACAGCACGCTCGGCGCGATGGCGCCGGTGCTCGGCGGGACGACCGTGAGCCTGGCCCAGCGCCTGCGGCGGGCCCGGCACGACCGGCTCGTCCAGGAGGCCCGCGAGCGCGAGCTGCTCGCGGAGCGCACCCGGATCGAGGAGCGGCGCCGCCTCGCGGCGGAGATGCACGACGCGGTCACCCACCAGGTCAGCCTGATGGTGCTCCAGGCGGGCGCACTCGGCGTGGCGACCGCCGACCCGCGGGTGCGGGCCGCGGCCGACGACATCCGCTCGGCGGGCAGCAGGGCGATCGCGGAGCTGCGCGACATCATCGGCGTGTTGCGCGACGACCGGGCGGCGGTCCCGGCCGAGCACGCCGCGGCCCCGCCGGCCACCGGCGCGCCGGAGCCGGCCCCGGACCTCGCCGACCTGGTGGCGCAGTCGCGGTCGGTGGGCCTCCCGGTGGAGGTCGCGGTATCGGGGGACCCCGGCGGCGTGGCCCCGCACGTGGCGCGCGCCGTGCACCGCATCGTGCAGGAGGCGCTGACCAACGTCCGCAAGCACGCGCCCGGCGCCGCGACCCGGGTCGATCTGCGCTACCGGCACGACGGGGTCCTGGTCGGGGTGGCCAACGGGCCGTCGGCCGCGGAGCCCGACCCGCTGCTGGCCGGTGGCGGGTCCGGGGCGGGGCTGGCCGGGCTGCGCCAGCGGGCCGAACTCCTGGGCGGCACCCTCAACGCCGAGCCGACCTCCGACGGCGGGTTCCAGCTCAATGCGATACTGCCCAACGACACCACCCCGGAGCGCAAGGCGGGCCCGCACCGATGATCCGCGTCATCGTCGCCGACGACGAGCCGATGGTCTGTGCGCACCTGCGCACCATCCTGGAATCGGCCGACGACATCGAGGTGGCCGGCGAGGCGCGCGACGGCGCCGAGGCGGTCGAGGCCGTGCTGCGCTACCGGCCCCGCGTGGTCCTGATGGACCTGCGGATGCCCGGGGTCGACGGGATCGCGGCCATCGAGCGGATCGCCGCCCTGCCCGACCCGCCGGTCGTGGTGGCACTGACGACGTTCGACGACGACACCCACGTGGTGCGCGCGCTCAGTGCCGGCGCGATCGGGTTCCTGGTGAAGTCGACCCCCGCCGAGGACCTGATCAACCTGGTGCGCGTGGCCGCCGACGGCCACACGGTGATGTCGCCCGAGGCCACCCGGCGGCTGCTGGCGGTCTCCGGCGGTGGGCGGGGCCGGGCCGAGGACGCCCGGCGCCGGGCCGAGGGCCTGAGCGAGCGCGAGCGCGAGATCCTGGGCTGCCTGGGCGAGGGGATGTCCAACGCCGACATCGCCCGGCGGCTGTTCCTCGCCGAGACGACGGTGAAGAGCTACGTATCGCGGATGCTCACCAAGCTGGGCTGTACGAACCGTACCCAGGCGGGCCTGGTGGCCCACGAGGCCGGCATCCCCGCCCCGCCCGCCCCGTCCTGACCCGTGCTTGCGCGCGGGGTACGGGCATCCTGTTCGCAGGCTGCCGGTCGGTGCCCGGGCCTGCTCGCCCGCCCCGCCGGTCGCCGGTCACCCTTCGGCGTCCCGGCGGCCCGCTTGGGCTCCGCTTCGGGCGTTCGTTCGTCCAGTCCGTGGGCGTCCGACCCCGCGTCTGGTGCGTGTGCGGGTCCCGTCCGCACGCTCCGGCCGGTGCTTCGCGCCCCCCGGCTGTTCGCCTCCGCGTGCCCTCGGCCGTTCGCCTCCGTGGGCCTGCGGCCGGTCGGTGCGCGCGCTTTCGATCGGCCGCCCTGGGGGCACGGGCGGGCGGGACGCTAGCCCTCCGCTCCGGCCCAGCCGGTGGTCTCGGCGATCAGGTCGGTCTTGCGGTCCTCGGGAAGGAACGACGCCTCGAAGGAGTTGGCGGCCAGCAGCCGCAGGTCGGAGTCCGACAGGCCGAGCCCCGAGCGCACGGCCGCGAAGTTGTCGCCCGCGTAGCCGCCGAAGTAGGCGGGGTCGTCGGAGTTGACGGTGGCCAGCAGTCCTTCCTCCAGCATCCGCGCCAGCGGGTGGTCGGTGATCGCGTCGACCAGGCCCAGCCGCACGTTGGACAGGGGGCACACCGTGAGCGGCACCTGCTCGTCGCGCAGCCGGGCGACGAGCGCGGGGTCCTCCAGCGACCGGATCCCGTGGTCCACGCGCTCGACCCGCAGCAGGTCCAGGGCCTCCCGGACGTATTCGGGCGGGCCCTCCTCGCCCGCGTGGGCGACCGCGCGCAGCCCCATGGCCCGGGCCGTCGCGAAGACCTCGGCGAACGCCGCCGGCGGGTAACCGGCCTCGGCGGAGTCCAGGCCCACCGCAACGATCCTGTCGAGGAACGGCTCGGCGAGCCGCAGTGCCTCCGCCGCCGACTCCGCCGGCTCGTCGCGCAGGAAGCACAGGATCAGATCGGCGGAGATCCCGAGGTGGCGCGCCTCGTCCGCCGCGCCGGCAAGCCCCTCGACGACCGCGCCCATGGACACCCCGCGCGCCAGGTGCGCCTGGGGGTCGAAGAACACCTCGGCGTGGCGCACCCCCTGCTCCGCGGCGCGGGCGAGGTAGGCCGCCGCCAAGTCGTGGAAGTCCTGCCCGGTGCGCAGGACCGCCATATTGGCGTAGTACACGTCGAGGAACGAGCGGAGGCCGGTGAACATGTAGCGGGCCCGCAGCTCCTCGACGGAGCCGGCCGGAGCGGGGACACCGTTGCGGCGGGCCAGGTCGAACACCAGCTCGGGTTCGAGCGTGCCCTCGATGTGCACGTGCAGCTCCGCCTTGGGGACGCCGATCATCGCGCACCCGCCCGGCCGGGGAGCGCGAGACCGGCCGCGGGAACCCGCGGACGCGCGGACCGCGGACGGTCCGGATCCCGGTCGAGCGGTCGGCGCGGTGCCGGCCGCGGGCATCGGCGGCCGCCCTGCCGCGGCTGGGCCGGTCGCCGGTCGGCACGTCGCATAGGACCCCCTCGGTCTGGAGCGGCCGCGGATCGATGGGCGGGCGACCGCCACCGGTCCGATGAGCGCGCCGCGGGGCCGACCGGGCCCCGCACCCGCGCGAACACCACGAGCACCTGCGCAAAGGCCGCCTCGCGGCGGTCGCTTCCGCCCAGTATCTCCGGATCGGCGCCGGAGAGGGCGGTCCCCGGGGCGTGTCGTGACGCCGAGTCGCACCGCGCACGGCCGCACGCCCCGGTGGACGGTGGCGCCCGCGCCGGGCACCGCGGGGCCGGGCCGGGGGGCGGTCAGCCGGGCACGGTGGAGGCGCGGGCCCGGAGCTCGGGGGGCAGCAGGGTGGAGGCGGTGGGGCGGCCGTTGAGCGCATCGGCGAGCGTGGTGGCGGCGATGCGGCCCATCTCGCGCATGGGGGAGCGCACCGAGGTCAGCGGGATGGGCAGTTCGGCGGCGAGCGGGACGTCGTTGAATCCGACGACGGCGACGTCGGTGCCCACGCGCAGCCCCGCGTCGCGGATGGCGCCCATGGCGCCGATCGCGGCGAAGTCGTTCGTCGCGAACAGCGCGGTCGGCCGCGGATCGAGCCGGAGCAGGTACTCGGCCGCCTCACGGCCCCCGCGGGTATCGAACCGGGAGGTGGGCGCGTAGGCGTCGGGGACCGCCGAGCCCGCCTGCGCGTACAGCTCGCGGAACCCGAGTGTCCGCTCGATGCCGGTGGAGGCGTAGGGCTCGCCGGCGATGATGCCGACCGTGCGGTGGCCCAGGCCGAACAGGTGCTCGGCGGCGAGCCGCCCACCGTTGATGTCGTCGCAGGTCACCGACGTGACACCGGGCAGGCGCCGCGACACCAGCACGACTTCGGTTCCCCTGGCCTCCAGATCGGCGACCAGCCCGGAATCGGTGCGGGCGTCGCCCAGGATGAGGCCGGCGACGCGCAGCCCCAGCAGGGTGTCGACGCGCAGATGCTGGGCCTCGGCATCGTCGCCGCTGTTGGCCACGACGGCCTGGTAGCCGGCGCGCGCGGACCCCTCCTCGACACCCTCGTAGATGGTGGCGAGCACGATGTCGGTGAGGCGGGGGACCACCACCCCGATGAGTGTGGACCGGCCGGTGCGCAGGCTGGTCGCCATGGGGTGCGGCGAATAGCCGAGCCGGTCGGCGGCCTCGCGGACCCGGCGCGCTGTGGCGGAGCCCACACCGTCACTTCCTCGCAATGCGCGCGAAACAGTCGTGGGGTGCACGCCCGCGGCGTGGGCAACGTCCGCCAGCCGGGCCGGACGGCGGGCCTCCGCGGGATCGGCGGGGCCGCCTGCGGCGGGTTCGGGTGACTCGCTTGGTGGCATCACGTTCGCTTCCGGACATCGGGGCGGTTAAGCCATTGTTGCGCACGGCCGCCGTGCGCCGACCGCTGACCGAGGTGGGGACGATCAGGGGCTTGACCAGGGAGCGTGTGGCGTGCACCATGTTCGCAATCGTTAGCGCTAACGTTAGCGGAGAGGTCAGGTCGCGTGCGTCATCTCGTATATCTCGGCACGGGCGGCACCATCGCCACCCGTGACTCCGACCAGGGCAGGCGGGTCGAGGTCGCCCCGGGCGAACTCTTCGCCGCCGCCCGGGCCGTGTGGTCGGACCCCGGCGTGGACGTCGAGGTTCAGGGCGTCCGGCAGGTCGTCAGCTTCGCGGCGACCACCGCGGACGGTCTCGAACTGGTCCGGGCCGTCCGCGAGGCCGCCGCACGAGCCGACGGGGTCGTGGTCACCCATGGCACCGACACCATGGAGGAGGTCGCGTTCCTCGTGGCCCTCGCCCAAGGCGACGACCCCACGCCCGTTGTGTTCACCGGCGCGCAGCGTCCTTTCGACGCCCCGGGCGGCGACGGCGCCCGCAACCTCGCCATGGCCCTGCGCTGGGCAGCGTCCCAGCAGGCCCGCGGTACCGGCGTGAGTATCGCGTTCAACGACGAGATCTGGCCCGCCGTGGGCGTCCGCAAAACCCGCAGCCTCGCCCTGTCCGCGTTCGCGGCGACCGGGCGCGGGCCCATGGCCCACATCGACGACGCCGGCCTGCGTCGCCATTACCGCCCGCCGCTCGCACCGCCCCTGCCCGGGGCCGCGATCGCCGACCTGGACGACCTGCCGCGCGTCGACGTCGTCCCCCAGTACCTCGGGGTCGACCCCCGGGCCCTGCACGCGGCCGTGGACTCAGGGGCCCGGGGTGTCGTCATCGCCGCGTTCGGCGCCGGGAACACCGCGCCCCACGTCACGCGGGCCGTCGCCGACGTGCTCGCCGGGGGCGTGCCGGTGGCGATCGCCAGCCGCACCTTCGAGGGGCCCGTGGTCGGCCTTTACGCGGGGGGCGGCACCGACCTCGCCGCGGCCGGGGCGGTCTTCGCGGGTGACCTGTCCCCGTGGCAGGCCCGGCTGCTGCTCGCGGCGGTCCTCGCCGGATCGCTCGCGGAGCCCGGGCCGGCGGGGCTCGACCGGATCCGGGACCGCTGCACCGCTTACCTGCGCGCCGTCGGCGCGGCGGCGGATTGACCACCGCATCACGTGTACGGACACGACAACAGACACACGAAGGGCATGGACGATGACGAAGGAAATCCTGGTCGCCTACGGCGTGGACGTCGACGCGGTCGGCGGCTGGCTCGGGTCGTACGGCGGGGAGGACTCCCCGTGCGACATTTCGCGCGGCCTGTTCGCGGGCGAGGTGGGCGTCCCCCGGCTGCTGGAGCTGTTCCGCCGCCGGGAGATGCGCACCACCTGGTTCTGGCCGGGGCACTCCATCGAGACGTTCCCGGAGCAGTTCGAGGCGTGTTCGGCGGCGGGCCACGAGATCGGCGTCCACGGCTACAGCCATGAGAACCCGATCGCGATGAGCCGCGAGCAGGAGTCGGCGATCCTGGACCACTGCATCGGCCTGATCGAGTCCCGCACCGGGCGGCGGCCGACCGGCTACGTCGCTCCGTGGTGGGAGTTCTCCCCGGTGACCAACGAACTGCTGATCGAGCGGGGCATCAAATACGACCACTCCCTGATGCATCGCGACTTCGAGCCCTACTACGTGCGCGTCGGCGACACCTGGACCAAGATCGACTACGAGCGCCCCGCCGAGGACTGGATGAGGCCCCTGGAGCGCGGCGCCGAGACGGACCTGGTCGAGATCCCCGCGTCCTGGTACCTCGACGACCTGCCGCCCATGATGTTCGTCAAGGCCAGCCCCAACAGCCACGGATTCGTCAGCCCGCGCGACGTCGAGCGGATGTGGCTGGACCAGTTCGACTGGCTCTACCGCGAGCGGGAGGACATCGACAATCCGGTGTTCACCATGACGGTGCACCCCGACGTGTCGGGCCGGCCGCAGACGCTGCTCATGCACGAGCGGATCATCGAGCACATCAGCGGCCACGACGACGTGCGCTGGGTGACCTTCGACGAGATCGCCGACGACTTCACCCGCCGCAACCCGCGCACCTGACCATCCCGCGGGTGGCCCGGGATTGCGGCCGGCCGCATCCGAACAGCGGCACGCACATGCCGCGACCACGGCGGCACCGCCCACAGCCGTCCCGCCACCGGCCACCCGTCGACGGTCCGATCGGGCACGGCGCCTCCCGGCCGGGGCGCCGACACGCCCCGCGCCCGATCCCGGCGGCCGCACCCGCGGCCAGCGCACCCCGCTCACTGCACCCCGCTCACCGCACCCCGCTTAACGCAGTCCGCTCACCGCAGTCCGGACCCCGGCGTCCGACCCCGCCCGGATCGACCGGCGCCGCTCCATCCCACCGCCGCATCCTCCGATCCGCTCGCACATCCCGCGCCTTCCCTGATCTATCCGGAAAGGGGTACGACCGTGTCCTCTGCGCAGTCCACGCCGTCCCGTCCCTCGAACAACGACCTCTTCCCACCGGGCGGCGCGCCGCTGTCGCCCGCGATGGTGCGCCGTATCTCCATCGTCTGCTTCTTCGCCTGGGTCTTCAGCGTCTTCGACCACACCCTCTTCGGGACCTTGCTCCCGGAGATCTCCGCCGACCTCGGGTGGAGCGCGAGCGAGAGCACCGTGGTGGCCACCTGGGTCACGGCCGGAACGTTCGTCGTCTCCCTCGCGGTGGGCCCCATGCTCGACCGGCTCGGCCGCAAGCCGTCCCTGATGATCACCACCGCCGGCGCCGCCCTGACCTCGGGGGTCAGTGCCCTGGTGGGCGGTAAGGCGTCGATGATCCTGGTCCGGTCCTTCTCCGGCCTGGGCTACTCCGAAGAGGTCGTCAACGGCGTCTACCTCAACGAGGTGTACGGCAAGAGCCGCCGCCGCGGCTTCATGTACAGCTTCGTGCAGAGCGGCTGGCCCGTCGGTGCACTGCTGGGTGCCCTGGTCACGGCGCTCCTGCTGACCGAGATCGGCTGGCGCGGCGTGTTCCTCTTCGCGACCGTGCCCGCGATCATCATCGTCGCCTTGGCCTACCGCATCCCGGAGTCGCCGGTCTTCGTCAACCTCCGGCACATCCGGAAGCTGCGGGCGGAGGGGCGCGGCGCCGAAGCCGACGCGCTCGCCCAGCGGGCGGGCGTGGAGGACGAGCGGCAGGGACGGCTGCGCGACGTGTTCGCGCCCGGCCTGCGCATGCACACGCTCTGCCTGTCCGCCGCGTGGCTGCTCAACTGGATGGGCATCCAGGTCTTCTCCGTGCTCGGCACGACGGTCCTGATCGAGGCGAAGGGCGTCTCGTTCGACAGCGCGCTGCTGGTGCTCATCCTGGCCAACGCCGCCGGATTCCTCGGCTACCTGTTCCACGGCTACGTCGGCGACCGCATCGGCCGCCGGGCCACCATCACCGGCGGCTGGCTGATCGGCGGGGTGGTCTTCACGGCCATGCTGTTCGGCCCGGCCGACTCCGGCTTCGTCATCGCCATGTACGCGCTCGGGCTGTTCTTCCTCACCGGGCCCTACGCGGCGCTGCTGTTCTATATGGGGGAGTCGTTCCCCGCCCACGTCCGCGGGATCGGGCCCAACACCGCGCACATCATGGGGCCGGTGGGTGCGATCGCCGGTTCGGCCGTGCTGTCGGCCCTCCTCACCGCCGGGATCCCCATGGGGACCGCGGCGTTCTTCGCCGGAGCGCTGGGCATCCTCGGCTCCGGCCTGGCGATGCTCGGCACCCGGAAGGTCGACCAGGGCGGCGGCCCGTCCGACCCGCCAACGACATAGGACCGCCTGACTACCAGGCGACCCCGGCTGCGCCGTGCCCCTGCCGGAGCGCGGCGCGGCGGCCACCGCGGCACGACGAGATCGAGCACAGAGAAGAGGGACCGATGAGCGAGACCACTCCGCCACCGACACGGGACGACGGCCTGCCAGGGAGGGTCGCCGTCATCACCGGCGGGGCCAGCGGCATCGGCCTGGCCCTGGCCGTGGCCTACGCACGCGCGGGCGTGGCGAGCGTGATCGGATACCACGCGGGCGACCCGCACGACCCCGGTGCGGCCGTCGCGCGGGTCGAGGCCGCGGGCGGGCGCGCCGTGGCGGTGGCCGTCGACGTCCGCGACCCGGCGGGCACCGACGCGCTCGTCGCGGCGGCGGTCGGCGAGTTCGGCCGCCTGGACATCGCGGTGGCCAACGCGGGCGTCCTGCGCCGGGCACCGCTGTCGGAGCTGACCGACGAACGCTGGGACGACATGCTCAGCGTCGACCTGACCGGTGTCCTGCGGGTCTTCCGCTCCGCTGCGGCCGAGATCGGCACCGGCGGGGCGCTGGTCGCGGTGTCCTCGATAGCGGGCGGGGTGTACGGCTGGGCCGACCACGCCCACTACGCGGCGGCGAAGGCGGGCGTGCTCGGGCTCGTGCGCTCCCTCGGGGTGGAACTGGCCCCGCGAGGTGTCCGAGTGAACGCGGTCATCCCGGGCCTGATCGAGACCCCGCAATCGCTCGACGCGGAGAACTCGCTCGGTCCGGACGGACTGCGCGCGGCGGGCGCCGGGATCCCCGCGGGCCGTGTCGGCCGCGCTGACGAGGTGGCCCGGGTCATCCGCTTCCTCACCTCCGACGACGCCGCCTACATCACCGGCCAGCACATCACCGTCGACGGCGGACTCACCGTCCGCTTCCCCGACTGAAGGAGCCGATCATGACCACGACCACCTCCCCTGGGGCGCTCGCCGGGCGGGTCGCCCTCGTCACGGGCGCGGCCAGCGGAATCGGCGCCGCGATCGCGTTCGCCTACGCCGAGGCCGGTGCGGCGGTGGTGCTCGCCGACCTGGACGGCGAGCGGCTGGACCGGACCGCGGCGTCGCTCCCAGCGGGGCGGGCCGTCGGCCGGTACCCCCTGGACGTCACCGACGCCGGGCAGGTGCGCGCCGCGGTGGACGACGCCGTCGCCCGGCACGGACGGATCGACGTCCTGGTGAACTGCGCGGGCATCCTCACCGAGGTACCGCTGGTGGAGATGGACCCGGCCACCTGGGACCGGATGCTCGACGTCGACCTGCGCAGCGTGTTCCTCACCTGCCGCTACACCGTGCCGCACATGATCGCGGCGGGCGGGGGCCGCGTCATCAACATCGCCTCACAACTGGGCCAGAAGGGCGGCGAGGGTCTGACCCACTACTCGGCGGCCAAGGCCGGGGTCATCGGCTTCACCAAGGCCCTCGCACGAGAGGTGTCGCGGCACGGGGTGCTGGTCAATGCCATAGCCCCCGGGCCGATCGAAACGCCGCTCATCGACGGGCTGTCGCCGGAGTGGAAGGCGGCCAAGGGCGCCGAGCTGCCGCTCGGCCGGTTCGGCCGGGTGGAGGAGGTCGCACCCACGGCGGTCCTGCTGGCCGGCGATCCGGGCGGCAACCTCTACACCGGCCAGACCCTGGGTCCCAACAGCGGCGACGTCATGCATTCGTGACGTACGCGCCGGGCGGTGTCCCGCCGCTGTGGTGATCCCGCGCTCGGAGTCCGGTGACGGCAGGCCGGACCCGGAACGGCGGTCACGCAGGCTATGACCGGAGAGGACGAGAGGCCGACCAGGATGTGCGGAGCCTGTGGCGGAGGCGCCACCACATGGATCGAGCGCGTCGCGCCGTTGACCGGCGGCGGTGCCGCCCGGCGCGGCGCGGCGCTCGCCGCTCTGCTGGACCGGGCGCCCGCGGCGCGGGCCCGGCGGGTGCGGGTGAAGCCGTGGCACGGCGGCGGCTGGCGGCTCTGGGACCAGGGCGGCTGGTCGTTCTCGCCGTCGCTGGAGGCGGCCGTCGCCCACCTCACCCGCCGGTACGGTCCGCTTGTCCCGGGCCGGGACGGTCCCGCCCTCTGCGAGGGGGCGGGAGCCGTGCCGGCCGGCGACCCGGATACGCGGGCGCCGCTGCCGGAAGGCATCCCGGTGGAGACCGTCGCCGTGTGGTGCGCCGCCGTGCGCGCGGCTGCGCCCGTCCCGTCCGGCCTCATGGTGTTCCTGCCGCCCGGGACGGCAGTGCGCCTGGACGGGCACCGGGTCGAGGTGCGCACCAACGGGCGCGTGGCCACGGCCCCGGCCCTGCACGCCGACTCCGGCGCCCGGACGCTGGCCGCCGATATCGCTGCCCTCGCCCCCGCTCCGCGACGGCTGGAGACGTGAGGGGAGCGAGGCCCTGGGTGGCCAGGAGCGAGGACCGGGGTCGGCTGAGGCGTGCCGGATTCCGTGGAGCCGCACGGGTTCCTCCGGCGTCCCACCTTGTGGTCGGCCAAGGGGCCGATATCCGGGTGACCGGGAGCCGGCGGGCGCACCGGGAGCCGGACGACGCCACCCTCGCCCCTGGTGACTCCGCCCAGGTGGCCGGCTACACCGTCGTCTGCGTCGAGCACACCGGTGACGCCGCCTCCTCCGGGTTCACCTGGCAGGGGTGAGCCGCGCGCAGGGGCGGGCCGTTGCGGCCTTATCGGCGTTCGGCCGGGATGGGGACGCGGCGTCCGGCCGCTCGCCCGAGCCGCGGGGGCTCGCCCGATGCGCGGCCGGTCAGGCTCCGACCGGTGGTGCCGGGTCGGGGGCGTCGAGTGCGGTGTCGATCATGTGGCGGATCGCGGCTTCGCCCCCCGCCCCGAGTGCTCCGCGCAGGGCGGCGGTGAGCTCGGCCACGGGGTCCCCATGGGGGAGGGATTCCAGTTCCGCCGCCAGCTCCGGCACCGTCCAGTACCGCGCGCCGGCGTCGACGCGCGGGCCCGTGGTCCAGCCGCGGTTGATCGCCACCGACCCGCCGCGCACCGAAACCACCTGCCCATTGAGCGTGCACGCCGCGGACGCGAGGTAGGCGGCGACCGGGGCGACGGCGACCGGGTGTGCCGGGTCGTAGGCGCCGGCGGGTGCCGGTCCCGGCATCCCGGGCACGGCCTCGGACAACCGGGTGCGCACCATCGACGGCGACACGCAGTTGACGCGGACGCGGTAGCGCCCCAGCTCCAGGGCGTGCACGGTCGTCATCGCGGCGATCCCGGCGTTGACGGCCGCGTAGTTCGTCTGGGCGGGCAGCGGGTTGAGGAGCCCGGACCCCGACGCGGTGTTGACCACGGAGCGGTCGCGCAGCTCGCCCGCCTCGGCGCGCGACCGCCAGTGGCGCACCGCCCAGCGGGTCGTCGCGAACGTGCCCTTGAGCTTGACGGCCACCACCGCGTCGAAGTCCTCCTCGGTCATCACCGAAACCGCGCGGTTGCGTTCGATGGCGGCGTTGTTGACCAGCACGTCGAGGTCGCCGAACGCCTCGACCGCCGTCGCGACGACGCGCCGCGCGCCGTCCCATTCGGCCACGCTGTCGCTGGTGGCGACGGCGCGGCCGCCCAGCGCCGTGATCTCGTCGGCGACCCGCTGCGCGACGCCGGTGTCGCCCGCCGACCCGTCCGCCGCGACCCCGGGGTCGTTGACGACCACCTTGGCGCCGTGCTCGGCGAAGAACAGCGCTTCGGCGCGGCCGATCCCGCGCCCGGCCCCCGTGATGACGGCGACCCGTCCGTCGAGCGCTCCCATATCGGCGTCCTCCATATATCCGCGGCGCGTTCTTAAGCGACGCACGAGCAGTTGTACGACACTGTGTTGTCGAACCCCCGGATCCGGACTCTAGGACCCCGGGCCGGGGACGTGCCGCGGAGCGGCGCATCGGGCGTCGGATAGGCGACAGAGGGGTGCGGGGTGTCGGGAAAGCCGAGAGGATCCGGGCGGCGGCCGGAGAGCGGCGACCTGCGGGTGCGCCGTACGCGCAAGCTCCTGCGCGAGGCACTGGTCGCGCTGGTGGAGGAGTCCGGCTACGAGCCGGTCACGGTGCGCGACATCGCCGAGCGGGCGATGGTCAACCGGGCCACCTTCTACGCGCACTACGACGGCAAGTACGACCTGCTGCTGGACGTGATCGGCCGGACGTTCGAGCCGGTGCGCGTCGGCCCGCTGCTGGCCCGAGAACCGGGGGAGCCGGTGCGGGTCCCCGAGTGGCTGGTCGGATTCCTGGAGGCGATCGCCGCGCAGCCCCGCTTCTACCGGGGGATTCTCGGCGACGGCGGATCGGCGCGGGTCCGGGCGGACCTGCGCACCTACTTCGAGGGCCTGCTGCTCGCGCGGATCCGGGCCGCGGGGGTCACCCCCGAATCGGCGCGGATGCCGCCGGAGGTCGTCGCCGGCTTCGCCGCGTCCGCGGCCCTCGGGTCGCTGGCGTGGTGGCTGGAGCGGGACGCCCCCTACCCCGCCGGCCAGGCCGCCGACTGGTACCTGGAGCTGATCTCGTCCGGCGTCTTCCATCCCCTGGGACTCGCGCCTCCGCGGAGCGGGGCGACCACCCCCGGCGGTGCCGCCGGTCCCGTGTCCGGGTGACCCCGGCGGGGCGCCGCCGCTCGTGGCGCCGCGGGGCGGGGGGCGCGGGGCGGGCGGCGCGGGGTCATCCGGTGCGGCGCCGCTTCTCCCACTTGGCCATCAGGGCCGGGATCTCCTCGCGCAGGAAGGCGAAGAAGCGCTCGGTCTCGTGGAGCCGGGAGCCGGCGGGGCTCTCGGGGCCGAGGACCTCGACACCGGCGCGGCTGATCTCCTCCCACTGCCGGAAGACGTCGGTCTCGCTGATCGTCGCGTACCAGGCGCCGTCGCGGACCCGGTAGGAGTCGCGCCGCTCACCCGGCAGCCGCTCCCGGACCACCATCCCGACGTTCATCAGGTACTTGACGCCCCCCGAGATGGCGGGCGCGCCGACGCCGAGCAGGTCGGCCAGTTCGGCCGCCGTCCTGCGGCCCTCTTCCGACACCAGGATCGCGGCGAAGACGCGCGCCGCCATCCGCGGATACCCGGAGTCCGCCATCACCACGGCGAAGCGCTCCAGGTAGCGCAGCACCTCTGCGTCGTGGTGTCCCGGGAATTCGGGGGCGTGCGTCATGCGGCCGGCTCCTCTCCACCGGCGCACCATGCTGCCAGTTCTTGACGTTTTCCATACTTCACGAAATTCATGAAATAACTGTATCGTGAGGGCATGACGAACGCGATATCCGTATCCGGCCTGGTCAAGACATTCGGCCGGCACCGGGCGCTGGACGGACTCGACATGACCGTGCGCACCGGCGAAGTCCACGGCTTCCTAGGACCCAACGGCGCGGGCAAGTCGACGACCGTCCGGGTCCTGCTGGGCCTGCTGCGCGCCGATTCCGGCACGGTGCGCCTGCTGGGCGGCGACCCGTGGACGGACGCCACGGAACTCCACCGCCGCCTGGCCTACGTGCCCGGCGACGTGACGCTGTGGCCCAACCTGACCGGCGGTGAGGTGATCGACCTGCTGGGCCGGCTGCGCGGCGGCCTGGACCCCCGCCGCCGGGCCGAACTCCTCGACCGGTTCCGGCTCGACCCCCGCAAGAAGGGGCGGGCCTACTCCAAGGGCAACCGGCAGAAGGTCGCCCTGGTCGCGGCGCTGTCCTCCGACACCGAGCTGCTCATCCTCGACGAGCCCACCTCCGGCCTGGACCCCCTGATGGAGGCGGTGTTCAGCGCGAGCGTCGCCGAGGAGCGCGCCAAAGGCCGCACGGTCCTGCTCTCCAGCCACATCCTCTCCGAGGTCGAAGCCCTCTGCGACCGCGTGAGCATCATCCGCGACGGCCGCGTCGTCGAATCCGGCACCCTCGCCGGCATGCGCCACCTCGCGCGCACCTCGATCTCCGCCGACCTGGCGGGCCCCGCCCCCGACCTCTCCCACCTCCCCGGCGTGCACGACGTCCGCGTCGAGGGCACCCGGCTGAGCTGCGACGTGTCCCCCGACGCGCTCGACGGTGTCCTGGGCCGCCTGGTCGCCACCGGCGTGCGCGGCCTGACCAGCCGGCCCCCGACCCTGGAGGAGCTGTTCATGCGGCACTACTCGGACACCGCCGCGACCGGCTCCGATGCGGGCGCCGATCCTGAGGCAGGGGCGGCCGCGACCCCGAACGGGGCGCGGCGGTGAGCACCCTGGCGGGCACCCCGGCCCTCATCGGGCTGACCCTGCGCCGCGACCGCATCCGGCTGGCGGGGTGGTTCGGCGTCGCCGCCCTGCTCGTCATCGGAGTGGCCGCCGCGATGCCGGGGACCCTTCCCGACGAGGCCGCCCGCGAAGCCTACGTCCGGCACAACAACACCGACCCCACCCAGCTCCTGGCCATCGGCCCCATCTACGGCAGCAGCGAGGGCGCCATCGCCGCGTGGCGCGTCCGCGGGCAGGCGGCGCTCCTCGTCGCGCTCGCCGGCATCCTCGCCGTGGTCCGCCACACCCGCGCCGACGAGGAGGCGGGCCGCCGCGAACTGCTCGGCGCGACCGTGGTGGGCCGGCACGCACCGCTGACCGCGGTGCTGGCCGTCGTCGCCGCCGCGAACCTGGTGTGCGCCGCCGCCATCGCCGCCGGGCTCACGGCGCTGGGGCGGGCGCCCGAGGGGGCGATCGCCATGGGCCTGTCGATCGCGGCGGCAGGGTGGGCCTTCGCCGCGGTCGCGGCCGTGGCGGCGCAGCTCTCGGCGTCCTCACGGGGCGCGATCGGCCTGGCCGCCGGAGCCATGGGGGTCTGCTACGCGCTGCGGGCCGCCGCCGACATCAGCGGCGCGACCTGGCCGGCCTGGCTGACCCCGTTCGGGTGGACCCAGCAGGTCCGGCCCTTCGCCGGCGACCACCTGTGGCCCGTCGTCCTCACCGCTGTGATGTGCCTGCCGGTGGCTGGCGCGGCCTATCTCCTCTCGGCCCGGCGGGACCTGGGCTCGGGGCTGCTCCCGCCGCGCCCGGGACCGGCGGCGGCACCGCCCCGGCTGCGCACCCCGATCGCCCTGGCCTGGCGGCTGCACAAGGGCCCGCTGCTGGCCTGGCTGGTCGCCGCCACCCTCTTCGGCGCCGGCCTGGGCGCCGTGGCCCGCGGCGCCGCCGACCTGGTGGCCGCGAGCCCGATGCTCGGCGCCCTGGCCGACGACGGGGGCCGGCCGGTCGACGGCTACTTCGCGATCGTCATCTACATCATCGGCCAGGTCGCGTGCGTCTACGCGGTCCAGGCGGTGCTGCGGCTGCGGTCGGAGGAGGCCGAGGGCCGGGCCGAGCCGATCCTCACCGGGCCGGTGGACCGGCTCCGCTGGGCCGGCGGCCACCTGGTGATCGCGGCGCTGGGCTCCGCCGCCGTCCTCGCCGGTGTCGGGCTCGGGGCCGGGCTGGCCTACGGGGCGGCCGTCGGCGACATCGGCGGCGAGCTTCCGGGTCTGCTCGCGGCGGCGCTGGTCCGGGTGCCGTCGGTGTGGGTGCTGGCGGCCCTGGCCGCCGCGCTCTACGGGTGGGCGCCACGGGCCGCCGCGCCCGGTGCCTACGCCGTGCTGGGAGTGCTCGTCGTCCTGGAGTTCGCCGTCGAGCTGGCGGGCGCTCCGCACGCGGTCCTCGCGGTCTCGCCCTTCGCGTGGACACCGGGGCTGCCGGCGGCCGATCCCGCTCTGGTGCCGGCGGCCGTCCTCACCGCGATCGCCGTCGGTCTGGCCGCGGTCGGCCTGGCCATGCTGCGCCGCCGCGACCTCGGCTGAAGCCCGCTCGCCGCCGGGGCCGCTCCGTCCGGGGCGTCCCCGGCCCCGCCGTCCCGCGGGGCGCGGTTCAGCCGGGAGGCTTCCCGGTGCGGGTGGCGGTGGGGTGGTGGAGGTCGAAGGCGGGGCGTTCGGAGCGGATGCGGGGCAGGCGGGGGAAGTTGTGGCGGGGCGGGGGGCAGGAGGTGGCCCATTCCAGGGAGTTGCCGTAGCCCCAGGGGTCGTCGGCGGCGGCCGGGGCGCCCTTGACCGACGTGCGCCAGACGTTGGCGAGGAAGATCAGGGTCGACGCGCCCAGGACGAAGGAGCCGATGCTCGACACCGCGTTCAAGACCGTGAACCCGTCGGAGGGCAGGTAGTCGGCGTAGCGCCTCGGCATCCCCTCCGCGCCCAGCCAGTGCTGTACGCCGAATGTCGCGTGGAAGCTCACGAACAGCGTCCAGAAATGGCACGCCCCGAGCCCTTCGTGCAGCATCCGGCCGGTGAACTTCGGCCACCAGAAGTAGAACCCCGCGAACATGGCGAACACCACCGTGCCGAAGAGAACGTAGTGGAAGTGGCCCACCACGAAATAGGAGTCGGTGACGTGGAAGTCGATCGGCGGTGACGCCAGGAGCACCCCGGTCAGGCCGCCGAACAGGAAGGTGACCAGGAAACCGACCGCGAACAGCATGGGCGCCGGGAAGGTGAGCTGGCCCCGCCACATGGTGCCGATCCAGTTGAAGAACTTGATGCCGGTGGGCACCGCGATCAGAAAGGACAGGAAGGAGAAGAACGGCAGCAGGACCGCTCCGGTGGCGAACATATGGTGCGCCCACACCGTCATCGACAGCGCGGTGATCGAGATCGTCGCGGCGACCATTCCCTTGTAACCGAAGAGCGCCTTGCGGGAGAACACCGGGATGACCTCGGTGATGATCCCGAAGAACGGCAGCGCCACGATGTAGACCTCGGGGTGGCCGAAGAACCAGAACAGGTGCTGCCAGAGCAGCGCGCCGCCGGTCGAGGCGTCGTAGACGTGCGCGCCGAGGATGCGGTCGGCACCCAGGGCGGCCAGGGCGGCGGTGAGGATGGGGAAGGCCAGCAGCACCATGACCCCGGTGAACAGGATGTTCCAGGTGAAGATGGGCATGCGGAACGCGGTCATGCCGGGGGCGCGCAGGCAGAAGATCGTCGTGAGGAAGTTGACCGACGCCAGGATGGTCCCCAGCCCCGACACCATGAGGCCGAGCAGCCACAGGTCGCCCCCGATCCCGGGGCTGCGCACCGCGTCCGACAGCGGGCTGTAGGCGAACCACCCGAAGCTCGCGGCGCCGCCGGGGGAGAGGAACCCGCCCACCGTGATCAGCCCGCCGAACAGGAACAGCCAGTAGCCGAGCATGTTGAGCCGGGGGAAGGCGACGTCGGGCGCGCCGATCTGCAACGGGACGATGACGTTGGCGAAGCCGATGAACAGGGGCGTCGCGAACAGCAGCATCATGATCGTGCCGTGCATCGTGAACAGCTGGTTGTACTGCTCCGGGGTCACCACCTGCATCCCGGGCAGCAGCAGCTCGGCGCGGAACAGCATGGCCATCGCGCCGGCGAGCAGGAAGAACCCGAAGGACGTCATCAGGTAGAGGTAGCCGATCACCTTGTGGTCGGTGGAGCCCAGCCACGAGACGAGGACCGTGCCCTTGGGCCGCCGAGCGCGCCGCCGTTCCGGCGCCGCCGGGTCGTCGCGGCCGGGCGTGGGGCGGGTGACGGCCATGTCGCAGCTCCTGTCGCTCGTCCGGCGGCCGGCGGGCCGTCCACCCCCCGAGCATGACCGCCGTCCAACCGTTCACCTGCGACGACACGCCAATGAAGGGCGCCGCCGGGGCCTGTCGCGGAGCGCGTTCGTGTCGTGCCTCACAATCAACCATTGACTCACATCGTGGACATGTGCTCATAATCTAGGCCATCTGCCGGAAGAGGTGTGATTCACGGCACGACCCCATGTGATCACCAGCGAACAGGACCACCCCCATGTCAGACACTGCGATCCTGGTCAACACGGCCGTGGCGATCCTCGCCATCGTGTTGCTCATCGTCCGGTTCAAGCTCAACCCGCTCATCGCGCTGGTCCTGGGCTCCTGCTACCTCGGCCTCGCCACCGGGCTCGGCGTCGAGGGCACGATCGAGACCGCGGCCACCGGGTTCGGCGACGTCCTCGCCGAGATCGGCCTGCTCATCGCCTTCGGTGTGCTGATGGGCTCGCTGCTCAGCGACATGGGCGCGATCCGGCGCCTGGTCGACGGCCTGCTGCGCACCCTGGGCCCCCAGCGCCTCCCGCACGCGATGGCGCTGACCATCGCGACCTTCCTCCAGTCGATCTTCCTCGACGTGCTGCTGGTGATCGCCGCTCCGCTCGCCAAGGCGGTGGCCCCGCGGCTCGGCCGCTACGGCACCGCGCGCATGGCCACCGCGCTGGCGATCGGCCTCGAATGCGGCATCGTCTTCACCGTCCCCGGGGTCGCGGCCCTGGCCCTGGCCGGCCTGCTCGGCGTCCCGCTGGGCACCTACCTCGTCTACGGGCTCATCGTCGTGATCCCGACCGTGGCCATCTCCATCTCGATCATGACCGCCGTGCTGACCCGTGGCTGGTGGAAGCCGGAACTCGACGAGCAGGAACCCGTCGTGGTCGCCGCGGCGTCCGAGGCCGGCGCCGTGTCCACGGCGGCGGCGGGCGGCTCCGGCCACGCCGGCGAGGCCGCCGCCGGTGCGGGCGGCGACCCGGCGGACACCGGCACCGGACCGGCCGGCCCGGCCGACCAGGACCCCGCGACCGGGGACCGGCCCCGCCCCTCCCTGCTCCTGCTCTTCACCCCGCTCATCGCCGCCCTGGTGCTGGTCGCCGCGGGCGCCGTCACCGAGACGCTGGAGTGGCGCAACCCGGTCGTGGCGTTCCTGTCGACGCCGATGGTCGCCCTGCTCATCGGCCTGGTCGGCACCTGCCTCATCGGCCGCCGGGTCATGGGCCAGCCCAAGGTCGAGGACGCGCTGGAGAACGGGCTGCGGCAGAGCGGCCAGATCCTGCTGCTCAGCGGTGTCGGCGGCTCCCTCGCCGCGACCATCGAGGCCATCGGGCTCGGCGACATCCTCGGCCAGTACCTCTCGGCGGGGTCTTGGGCGCCCCTGCTGGTGGTGTGGGCGATCGCCGCGGTGCTGCACATCGCCGTCGGCTCGGTGACGATCTCCGCGATCACCGCGGCCGGCCTGCTCGCGCCCGTGGCGTCCTCGCTCGGCCTGGAGCCGGTGCTCATCGCCCTGGCCGCCGGGGCGGGGTCGCTGTTCATGGTGCACCTGACGAGCAACACCTTCTGGCTGCTCCAGTCCCTGATGGGCCAGACCACGCGCGGCACCCTCAAGACCTGCTCGGTGGGGGTCTCCCTCGCCTCGGTCGTCGCCCTGGGGCCCATCCTCGCCCTGAGCCTCTTCCTCTGACCGCAGAAGACAGGAGAACGAGAACGCATGCGCAACGAGCCGACACGCCTGCCGCTGGAGGGCGTCCGGGTGCTCGAACTCGGCAACTACATCGCCGGGCCCACCGCCGGGCGGATGCTCGCCGACTTCGGCGCGGAGGTGATCAAGGTGGAGCGGCCCGGGCGGGGCGACGAACTGCGGAACTGGCGCCTCTACGCCGGCGACGTGTCGATGCTCTTCCGCACCGTCAACCGCAACAAGAAGTCGGTCGTGCTGGACCTGAAGACCCCCCTGGGCCGCTCCACCGTACTGGACCTCGCCCGCCACTGCGACGTCGTCATCGAGAACTTCCGCCCCGGCACCCTGGAGAAGTGGGGGCTGGGCCCCGATGTTCTGGAGGAGGCCAACCCCGGCATCGTGCTCGCCCGCGTCTCCGCGTTCGGCCAGACCGGCCCGCTCGCCGGCCGCCCCGGGTTCGCCGCCGTCGCCGAGGCCATGGGCGGGCTGCGCCACCTCGTCGGCGAGGCCGACCGGCCGCCGGCGCGCGTGGGCGTGTCCATCGGCGACTCCATCGCCGGCCTGTACGCGGCGTTCGGCGTCATGGTCGCCCTGTTCGAGCGGGAATCGGCCGCAGCGCCGTCGCGGGACGCACCGGCGGCGCGCCCGCCGCTGGCCGAGCGCGCGATCGACGTCGCGCTGCACGAGGCCGTCTTCTCCATGATGGAATCGCTGGTGCCCGACCACCTGGCCTACGGGGTGGACCGGCAGCGCGTCGGCGGCCGGATGGAGGGCATCGCCCCCTCCAACGCCTACGTGTGCGGCGACGGCGCCAGCGTGGTCATCGCGGGCAACGGCGACTCGATCTTCCAGCGCTACATGGACGCGATCGGGCGGCCCGACCTCGCCGCGGACCCGGACCTGGGCAGCAACGCCCGACGCTGGGAGCGGCGCGACGAACTCGACCGCGCCATCTCCGACTGGACCGCCGCCCGCACCCGCGACGAGGTCCTGGAGCGGCTGGAGGAGGCGGGCGTCCCGGCGGGGCCGATCTACACCGCCGCCGACATCTGCGCCGACGACCAGTACCGCGCCAGGGACATGATCCAGCGCCTGCCCGTCGACACCGGCGCGGGCGAACCGGCGGAAGTGGGCTTCCCGGGCATCGTGCCGCTGATGGGGCCGGCCTCGCTGCCGATCCGGTCGGTCGGCCCCGACCTCGGCGAGCACACCCGCGACGTGCTCGCCGCCGTCCTGGGGCGCAGCGAAGCCGAGATGGACGAGATCACCGGGCACACGGAGGCGCGCGCATGACCACCACGTTCCAGCCGCAGGCGACCCTGCGCGACGTCACCCTGCGCGACGGGCTCCAGCTCACCGGCAAGCCGCTGGCGACCGACCGCAAGGTCGCGGTGGTGCGCGAACTGCTGGAGATCGGCGTCCCCGCGATCGAGATCGGCTCGCTCGCCCGCCCCGACCTGGTCCCCTCCATGGCGAACACGCTGGAGGTGATCGAGCGGCTCGACCCCGACGAGCTCGCCCGCTGCTGGGTCTGGGTCGCCACCCCCCGCCACGTCGAGAAGGCGGCCCTGGCCGGCGCGGTCAACTTCCAGTACTGCCTGTCGGCGTCCGACGCCCACAACAGGGCCAACATCGGGCGCCCCACCGAGGCCAGCCTCGACGCCATGCCCGCCGCCGCGGAGCACGCCCGGTCCGTTTCGGGCCGGATCCAGCTGTGCGTCGCGACGTCCTTCACCTGCCCCTTCGAGGGCGCGGTGCCCGAGGAGCGGGTCCTGGCCATCGCCGCCGACGAGCGGACCCGCGGCGCCGCCGACATCGTCGTCTGCGACACCCTCGGCCAGGCCGTCCCCGCGCAGGTGGCCGGCCTGATCGCGCGGGTCGCCGCGCACACGCCGCCCCGGCGCGTCGTCTACCACGGGCACGACACGTGGGGCCTGGGCGTGGCGAACTCCCTGGCCGCGGTGGCCGCCGGCGCCGCCGAGGTCGACGGTTCACTGGGCGGGCTCGGCGGCTGCCCGTTCGCGCCCGGCGCCAGCGGCAACGCCGCCACCGAGGACCTGCTCTTCGCCCTGCGGCCCGACTGGCTCACACCGGCGGCCTTCGCCGCGATGGTCGGGCTGACCGACGGCCTCCTCGCCGACCTCGGCGAGCCCAACCGCTCGCGCGCGGTGCAGGGCGCCCACTCCAGCGCCACGGCGTTCCCCTGGGCCCTGGCCGCCGGCGCGGAACGGGACGCGGGGTGAACGGGCGTCAGGCCGGGTACCGGCCGCCCAGCGCCCGGGTGATCCGCTCGGCGTGCTCCACCAGCACATCGACCCACTCGACGCACGTGTCATGAGGCATCCGCAGCGTCGGCCCCTGGACGGTCAGCGCGCCGACGAGGTCGGCCGCCGAGTCGAACACGGGGGCCGACAGCCCGGAGGCGCCGTCGACCCTCTCGCCGACGGTGATGGCGTATCCTTCGACCAGCGTCCGCTTGATCAGCTCACGCAACTCATCCCGGTCGGTCACGGTGCTCTCGGTCAGCTGCGGCAGCTCGTGGCCGAGCGCCAGATCGGCCAGGCCGGGGTTCCACGCCAACAGCACGCGGCCCGACGATCCCACGGTGACCGGCGCGATCCTGCCCACCGCCATGTCCCGCCGCAGCGCGTGGCGGGTCTCCGCGACCGCGATGCAGACCCGGTACTCGCCCTCGGCGCGGAAGAAGCAGGCGGTCTCGCCGGTGAGATCGCGCAGGTCCTTCAGAACGGGGTTGACCACGGCCAGCACATCGAGGTCCTTGGTCCCGGCCGCCGCCCAGTACGCCATCCGCGCCCCGATCCGGATCCGGTCGTCGGCACGGTCCAGGAACCCGTGGGCCACCAGGTTGGTCACCAGCCGCTGCACCGTGGAGGTGGGCAGCCCGGTCTCCTGCTGGATCTCGCGCAGCGTCAGCGACGGGCGGTGCAGGGTGAAGGCGTTGAGGATCTCGGTGATCTTCCCGAGCACGAGCAGCGGCGCCTGCCCGGAGGCGCCCTTCTCCTTGGCGGGACCGCGCCCGCCCGCCTCGCGGTTGCTCATACGCTCGAAGATACGACAGGAGCGCGGCCCATGGCCCGCGGCGCAGGCGCTCCCGACTCTAGGGAAAGAGGACGGCGTTGACTGAGAACGCCCCGGACACAGGCGCGACACCCCCTTCGGTGACGGCGGCCGATGTGGCCATGGCCGCGGCCCGGTTCACGGGCGTGATCCCGCCCACCCCGTTGCAGCGCAACGACCGGCTGTCGCTCCGCCACGACCTCGACGTGTGGCTCAAGCGCGAGGACCTCAACACCGTCCGCTCCTACAAGGGGCGCGGCGCGCTGAACTTCGTGCAGTCGCTCGGCGCGCGCGAGCGCGAGCAGGGCGTGGTCTGCGCGAGCGCCGGCAACCACGGCCAGGGCGTGGCGTTCGCCTGCGCCTCGCTGGGCATCCAGGCGCGCGTCTACCTGCCCCGGACCACGCCGCGGCAGAAGCGCGACCGCGTGGCGCGGCTGGGCGGGGCCAGCGTGCAGACCGTGGTGACCGGCGAGACCTACGACGACGCCGCCGCGGCGGCGCGCGAGGACGCCGAGTCCCTCGGCATGACGCTGCTGCCGGCCTTCGACGACCCCCGCACGATCGCCGGGCAGGGGACCGTCGTCAAGGAGGTCATCGAGCAGCTCGGGCGCGCGCCCGATGCCGTGGTGGTGCCCGTGGGCGGCGGCGGGCTGCTCGCCGGCACCCTGACCTGGCTGCGCGAGACCCACCCGGGCGTGCGGGTCATCGGCGCCGAGCCGCTGGGCGCGGCGAGCATGGCCGCCGCGCTCCAGGCCGGTCGGCCGGTGGAGCTGGAGCACATCGACCCCTTCGTCGACGGCGCCGCGGTGCGCAGGGTCGGCCGCTACACCCACGCCATCGCGGCGGCGGGGGAGCACCCCGCCATGGTCGCGGTGGCCGAAGGCCGGATCTGCGTCGAGATGCTCGACCTGTACCAGTCCGACGGCATCATCAGCGAGCCCGCCGGCGCGCTGGCGGCCTCGGCGCTCGGCCCCGACCTGGGCCTGCCCGCCCGCTCGACGGTCGTGTGCATCCTCTCCGGCGGCAACAACGACGTCAGCCGCTACGCCGAGATCGTGGAGCGCGCGCTCATCCACGAGGGCCGCAAGCACTACTTCCTGGTCGACTTCCCCCAGGAGCCGGGGGCGCTGCGCCGGTTCCTCGACGACATCCTGGGCCCCGACGACGACATCACGCTCTTCGAGTACGTCAAGCGCAACAACCGCGAGACCGGCCCCGCCCTGGTGGGGGTGGAGCTCGGCGCCCCCGAGAACCTCCAGCCCATCCTCAAGCGCATGGACGCCGCACCCCACCGGGTGGAGCGCATCTCGCCGGACAGCCCGCTGTTCACGTTCCTGGTGTGACCGGGGCCGGGGCCCGGCCCCGGCCCTAGCCGACGATGGCGTGCTCCTCCGGGTAGTCGTACTGCCGGGCACGGCTGCGCAGCGCCAGCGCGGTGGCCAGGGTGATGGGGCCGACCCGGCCGATGAACATGAGCAGGATCAGCACCATCTGGCCGGAGGCGGGGATGTCGGCGGTGATCCCGGTGGACATCCCGACCGTGGCGAAGGCGGAGATGACCTCGAACAGCACCTGGTCGAGGGTGAACGGGGTGATGGTGATCAGGTAGAGGGTCGAGACCACCACCAGGCCCAGCGCGAGCAGGGTCACGGTCGCCGCCTGCTGCTGCACCCCGACCCCGATCTTGCGGTCGCCGACGTGCACCTGCGTCTCGCCCCTGATGTTCGACAGGATCACGAAGCCCAGCAGGGCGAACGTCGTGACCTTGATGCCGCCCGCGGTCCCCGCGCTGCCGCCGCCGATGAACATCAGCATGTCGTTCACGAACAGCGTCTGGGTGGTGAACTCCGCGACGTCGAGGCTGTTGAAGCCGACGGTGCGCGGCATCACCGAATGGAAGAACCCGGCCAGGAGCTTGTCGGCGGGGTCCATCGGCCCCAGGGTGCCGGGGTTGTCCCACTCCATCGCGGAGATCAGCACCGTTCCGATGACCAGCAGCACGGCGGTCGCCCACACGGTGATGCGGGTGTGCAGCGACCAGCGGCGGTGCTGGGGGTGGCGGCGCCGCCAGATCTCGACCCAGACGGGGAACCCGAGCCCGCCGGCGATGACGGCGAACGCGATGGGCAGGGTGATCCACGGGTCGGTGGCGAAGCCCATCAGGGAGTCGGAGTACAGGGCGAAGCCGGCGTTGTTGAAGGACGATACGGCGTGGAACACGCCGTGGTAGACGGCCCGCCCCGCCGGGTAGCCGTAGCCGAGCCCGAAGCGCAGCGCCAGCAGGGCCGCCGTCACCGATTCGAACAGCAGCGTGAAGCCGATGATCCCGAGGGCGAGCCGGCGCACGTCCCCCAGCCCGAGTGCCTTGGTCTCGCCGCCGGTGGTGACCTGGAGCCGGAGGTTGATGCTGCGCCGGACGGTCAGGATGAGGACCGAGGCCAGCGTCATGATGCCGACCCCGCCGATCTGGATCAGGACGAGGATGGTCCACTGCCCCCACAGCGACCAGTGGGTGGGCGTGTCGACGACGATGAGCCCGGTCACGCAGACCGCCGAGACCGCGGTGAACAGGGCCTCGATGGGCGCGGTCGGCTCGCCGGCCGTGGACGCGCCCGGGAACATGAGCGCCGCGGTACCGGCCGCGACGGCCAGGGCGAACGTCGCGACCGTGATCTGCGGCGGCCGCGCCCACCGGCGGAACACCGACCCGCTGTTCCGGGAGGCCGCGAACGGCCACCGCCGGCGGGTGGTCCCGCGCCGGTCGCCGGGTCCGTCCCCGCCTGCCGCGCCCATCGGCCTCCGCCCCAGAGGTGGTGATCGTCGTCCCAGGTCACACTAGGACTCTCACACCCCGCTGGGGGAGGAGGACCCCGTAAGGGTTCCGTATGGGATCGCCCGGCCCCGCCCGCTCGCCCGCCCGGCCGGGCGAGCAAGCGGGTGCGTCAGGGGTGGGCGGTCAGGTACCCGCCCATGGTGCGGAAGTATTCCGTTGCGGCGAGGTCGGTGCCGTCCTCGGTGCGGACGCGTTCGATGAGCAGCCCGTGGTGGCGGCCGTCGCGTGCGCCCGCCCCCGCGACGATGACGATGCCCTCGCCCTCGCGGATGAAGATCCGCCCGGGCGTGCCGCCGTAGCGGCCCTGCGACACCGACGCCCCGGTCACCTGGAGCCGCCGGCCGCGGTGGAAGGTGTAGGCGCTGGGGTAGGGGTCGGACTGGGCCCGCACCAGCCGGTCGATGTCGGCGGCCGGCCAGGTCCAGTCGATCCGGCCGTCCTCGACCGACCGCTTGTGGAAGAACGACGCCTTCGAGCGGTCCTGCGGGGTCCAGTCGGTGCGCCCGGACGCGATGCGGTCGAGGGACTCGGCCACCACCGGCCCGATCAGGTCGACCGTGGCGTGGAAGAGGTCGGTGGCGGTGTCGCGGGGGCCCACGGCGACCGCGCGCCGGGTCACGATCGGCCCCGCGTCGAGCTCCTCGTCCATCATGTGCGCGGTCACGCCCACCTGCTCCTCGCCGTTGATCAGCGCCCAGATGAGCGGGGAGAAGCCGGCGTAGGCGGGCAGCAGGGAGTCGTGCACGTTCAGCGTGCCCTTGGCGGGCAGGGTGAAGATCTCCGGCGGGATCCAGGTGCGCCAGTTGTTGGCGACGATCAGGTCCGGCTCGGCCTCCTTGAGGCGGGTGAGCAGGCCGGGGTCGTCGTCGAGCCGGGTGCGCAGCAGCACGTCCACGCCGTTGTCGGCGGCGAGGCCGGCCACCGAGTCCGACCAGATCCGCTCGTAGGCGTGGTCGGACTCGGGGTGGGTGACGACGAGGACCACCTCGTGCTCGGATTCCAGGAGCGCGCGCAGGGTCCGGTGGCCCCACGTCTGGTACCCGAACATGACGATCCGCATGAAATACCCTCCTCGACTCACGACAGCGGCGTTAAGTAAAGCAAGCCTTGCCTAATTAGACAAGGGGGACGCGCTCTCGGAACCGCCCTGGGCGGCGAGGATCCCGGTCAGCAGCTCCGACCAGGCGGCGATCGTCGGCCGTTCGGCGAGCTCCCCGAAGGGCGCCTCGATGCCGAGCGCCTGCCAGCGCACCGACAGCGACATCATCGACATCGAGTTCAGGCCCAGCTCGAACAGGCTCGCGTCGGGGGCGACCTCGGCCGGCTCCACCCCCAGCACCTCCGCGATCGCGGCGCGCAGCCCGTCCACGCCGACCGCCTCCGCCGCGGCCGCCGCCTGTGCCTGCTCCGCGGCCTGGTCCTGACTGCTCATCTGCTGCTCCTCGCATCGGGTCGGGGTGAACGCCGCGTCGATCACGGCGGGAAGGTGGTCGTTGAGGTAGAAGTGCCCGCCGGGCAGCACGAGCGAGGTGAACGCCCCCGTCGTGGCCGCGCCCCACGCGTCGATGAGCCCGGCCGGCATGGCCGGGTCGGCGTCGCCGGCCAGCGCGACGACGTCGACATCGAGCAGCCCGGCCCCGGGCCGGTAGCGCTCGATCAGCCGGAAGTCGTTGCGGATCACCGGCATGAGCAGGGCGGCCATCTGCGGGTCGGCCAGAGCATCGCCGCCACCGCCGCCGAGGACCTTGAGCGCGTCGCGCACCCCCGCGTCGTCGCGCAGGTGCACGGGGTCGGCGACCGGCGCCTGCGCCGCCGGCCCGGGCCGTGCCGAGACGACGAGGCGGTCGACCAGCCCTGGCCGCGTCCGGGCCAGCGCCAGCGTGAACTCGTGGGCCACGGACGCGCCCATGCTGTGCCCGAACACCGTGACGGGCCCGGCCGGCGCCGGCCCCACGGCCGCGGCCACGGCGGCCACGAGCGCGGCCATGCCGTCGATGAGGGGCGCGCCGATCCGGTCCTCGCGGCCGGGGTACTGCACGGCCCACACCTCGACGCCCTCGGGCACCAGCGCCGCCCACTCCCCGTACGCGCTCGCCGCCCCGCCCGCGTGCGGGAAGCACAGCAGGGTCCGCGCGGGCGGCGCGCCGCGGCCGGCCCCCCGCCCGCCGCCGTGGCGCGGCGGCGCGAACCGCCGCACCCACGGCACCGGGACGCCCGCACCGGTCACGTCGCCAGCTCCGATTCGACCTCGTCGTCGGACAGGGCGAGGACCTGCTGGTACAGCTCCGCGACCCGGGCCAGGCGCCCCGGCTCGGCCTCGGCGGACAGCAGCGCCGCGGCCATGCCCGCCACGGTCCGGCCCGCGAATAGCGCCATCAGCGGCAGGTCCGGGCTCTCCAGCGCGTCGCGCAGCCCGGCCAGCACTCGGGTCGCGGTCACCGAGTCGCCGCCGAGCACGAAGAAGTCGTCGGACGCGCCCACGGGACCCGCCCCCAGGACCTCCGCCCACTCCTGCGCGATGGTCGCCTCCAGCGGCGTGCGCGGCGCGGTGAACGCCTCCGTACCGCCGCCGCGCGGCGACGGCGCCCCCGATTCCAGCGCCGCTCGGTCGACCTTGCCGTTGGCCGTCAGCGGGAGGGCGGCGAGCACGGTGACCGTGGCGGGCACCAGGTGCTCCGGCAGGGCGGCGCGGGCCGCGGCGCGCACCGCATCGGGGTCGGCGGACCCGGTCACATAGGCGGCGAGCGCCCGGTGGCCGGGCCGGCCCTCATGGGGCACCCCCACGACGACGGCGGCCTCCACCCCCGGCTGCGCGCCGAGAACGGCCTCCACCTCGCCGGGCTCGATGCGCATCCCCCGCACCTTCACCTGGGCGTCCGCCCGCCCCGCGAACTCGATGGACCCGTCGGGCAGCACCCGGCCCAGGTCGCCGGTGCGGTACAGGCGCGTGCCGCCGCGCACCACGAACGACGCCGCGGTGCGCTCGGGGTCGTCCCAGTAGCCGCGCGCCACTCCGGGGCCCGCGCAGTACAGCTCTCCGACGACGCCGTCGGGCCGATCGGCGCCGCGCTCGTCGAGCACGTGGTAGGCGGTGTTGGCGATGGGCCTGCCGTAGGGGATCGACGGGCGCTCCAGGTCCTCGGGGCGCACGCGGTGCCAGATGTTCCACAGCGTCGTCTCCGTCGGCCCGCCGACGCTCACCACCTCGGCCCCCGGGGCGCGCTCGCGCAGAGTGGCGACGAGGCGCGGCGGGACCCAGTCGCCGCCGAGGAAGGCGGCGCGCAGGCTCCGCGGCGCGGCGCCCGACTCCATCAGCATCTCCATCATGGCGGGCACCGAGTTCCACAGGGTGACCCCGTGGGCGTCGATCAGCTCGGCCCAGTGCGCGGCGTCGCGCGAGCGCCCGGCGTCGGGGACGACCACGGTTCCGCCCGCGCCGAGGACCCCGAACAGGTCGAACGCCGACATGTCGTGGTGCAGGGCGGTCACCGCCAGGCAGGTGTCGGCGGGGCCGACGCCGAACTCCTCGCGGGTGGCGTGCAGCGCGTTGACCATGCCGCGGTGCTCCACCATCACCCCCTTGGGGCGCCCGGTGGAGCCGGAGGTGAACAGCACGTAGGCGAGGTCGCCGGGCGATCCCCGGTGGCCATCGGCGGTGGTCGCGGAGGGGCCAGGGGAGTCAACGGAGTCCGCGGTGGCGGCGGACGCGGTGAGTCCGGCGAAGGCGGCGGCGTCGATCACCTGCTCGGCGCCCGCCTGCTCGACGACCGCCCGGATCCGCTCCTCGGGCGCGCCCGCGTCGATCGGCAGGTAGGGCGCGCCGGACAGCAGCACACCGTAGGCGGCCACGACCTGCTCCCACCCCTTCTCCAGCACCACCGCGACGGGCGCGTCGGTGCGCGCCCCCGCCGCGCGCAGCTCGCGCGCGAGCCCGGCGGCGCGGCGGTGCAGCTCGCCGTAGGTCAGCTCGACCGTGGGGGTGATCACGGCCGTCGCGCCGGGGTCGGCCGCGGCGTGGCGCAGGAAGCCGTCCTGGACGAGTTCGCCGGGGATCTCCCGCGCGGGGCCGTGCAGGCCGCCGCGCGCGTGGTCGCCGGGCGGGACGAGGTCGAAGCCGGTGGCGGACCACCCGCCGCTGTCGGTGAGGCGGCCCAGGACCGTGCCGAACGCGGCGAACAGCCGGTCGGCCAGGGCCGGGGGCAGGAGCTCGGCCACGGCGTCGAAGTTGTACACCAGGCCCGCCGCGGTCTCCTCGATCTGCACGTCCAGGTACACCTGCGGGGTCTGGGAGATCGCGAACACCCGGGGCAGCACGTGGCCGAGCAGCGGCCGTTCTCCGGCGGTGAAGCCGATCGTGCTCGTGAGCACCACCGGCATCAGGGCCCCGTTGGCGCCCCCCGAGGCGCGCACGAGCTCGCGCAGGACGCGCACCCCCGAGTACTCCTGGTGGGCGAGGTCGTTCCAGAACGTGCGCTGGAGGCGCCGGGCCCGGTCGGTGAACGTGGCGTCGGGATCGCGGAGGTCCACCTCCAGCAGGGAGAACGAGGCGAACTCGCCGAGCAGCTCGTTGGCACGCGGGTGCAGGGGGAACCGGTTCATCCGCGGGACGTTGAGGGTGAAGTGCGCCGAATCGCTCCACACCGCCAGCACCTCGGCGAAGGCCGCCAGGCACACCGATGTCGGGGTCAGGCCGGCGGCGGCCGCCTGTGCCTTCACCCGGGTCCATTGCGGGGCGGGCAGGGTGGCGATGCGGCTCGTCCAGCGGGGCCGGCGCACCGTGGCGGGGTCCTCGGCGAGCGGCAGGCGGGGGGCGGGGGGCAGCCCCGGCAGCCGCTCGTGCCAGTAGTCCCGTGCGCGGCGGTGGCGGTCGGTGCCCTCCATGGCGGCTTCGGCCAGGACGTAGTCGCGGTAGCCGATCTCCAGCGGGGGCAGGTCGAGCCCCGGGTCGTCGTAGAACCGGGTGAGGTCGGCGATGAGCAGCTGCCAGCTCAGGTAGTCCAGGACGAGCGCGTCGAAGCTGACGTGCACCCGGCTGCGCCGGTCGTCGAGCCGGCTCACCACCACCGCGAACAGCGGCCACACGTCCGCCGGCCGCACCTCGTGGGAGAGCCGCTCGCGCACCTCGCGGAGGGCGGGGGCGGGGTCGGTGCCGCGCAGGTCGACGATCTCGGGGGTGAACTCGCCCGGGTCGGCGAGCACCTGCTGGCGCCCCTCGTCGGGCAGCACCACCGCGCGCAGCACGTCGTGGCGCGCGACGGCGCGGCGCCAGGCCAGCGTGAAGCGCTCGACGTCGAGCTCGCCCTCGTACTCGTAGTAGGCGTGCGTCGAGACGTTGCCCAGTTCGAACACGCCGGTGCGGCCGAGCAGGTACGCCTGCTGCTGGTCGGTCAGCGGGAACGGCTCGAACCGGTTCGCGGGGTCGGCGACCGCCGGGGGGTAGGGCGACGCGGGTCGGCGGGGGGCCATCAGGTCCTCTCCTTCACCGGGGCGGTCCCGGTCGTCGGGGCCGCGGAGCCGGCGGCGGCCAGGCGCCGGGCCAGCTCCGCGGGGGTGGGGTGGGTGAACAGGTCGGCGATCGGCAGGCGGACCCCGGCCTCCTGCTCGATGCGGTCGCGCAGCCGCACGAGCATCAGGGAGTGCCCGCCGCCCGCGAAGAAGTCGTCGTCGGCCCCCACCGCGGGCCGGTCCAGCGCCGCGGCGTGCAGCCGGCAGGCGAGGACCTCCAGCGGGGTCGCGGGCTCCCGGGAGCCCGCCGCGGCGCCGGCGCCCGCGGGGGCGGGCAGCGCCCGGCGGTCGAGCTTGCCGTGCGCCGTCAGCGGGAGCGCCGCCAGCTCCACGAACGCGCTCGGCACCATGTAGGCCGGCAGCTCCGCCAGCAGGGCGGCGCGCACCCGGTCGGGGTCGAGCGGCCCGTCGGGCACGAGGTAGCCGACGATGCGCCGGTCGCCGGGGGTGTCCTCGCGGACGTCGGCCGCCGCCCCCGCGACCCCCGGCAGCCCGGACAGCGCGGCGGTGACCTCGCCCAGCTCGATGCGGAACCCCCGCACCTTGACCTGGTCGTCGGCGCGCCCCACGTAGTCCACGTCGCCGCCCGGCATGTGCCGCACGAGGTCGCCGGTGCGGTACATGCGGGTGCCGGGCGGTCCGTAGGGGTCGGCGACGAAGCGCTCGGCGGTGAGGGCGTGGCGGCCGAGGTAGCCGCGGGCCAGGCCGTCCCCTGCCAGGTAGAGCTCGCCCACCACGCCCGGCGGCACCGGGCGCAGCCCCTGGTCGAGCACATAGGCGCGGGTATTGGCGGTCGGCCGCCCCACGAGCGGGCGCTCGGCCGCACCCACGCGCGCGGCCAGCGCGTCGACGGTCGCCTCGGTGGGGCCGTAGAGGTTGTAGCCCTCCGTCCCGGGCAGCGCCCGCACCTGCTGCCACAGCGACGGCGGGACGGCCTCGCCGCCGACGCCGAGCACGAGCAGCGGGCACCCGCCGTCCCGGAACAGCCCGGCGGCGGCCAACTGCGCCGCGTGCGAGGGGGTGACCTCGATGAAGTCGATCCGCTCCCGCTCGATCAGCGCCACCAGCGCCTCGGGGTCGCGCTGCACCTCCTGCGGCAGGATGTGCAGCTCGTGCCCGTCGAACATCCACAGCTGCGGCTGCCACGACGCGTCGAACGCGAACGACCAGCCGTGCGCCACCCGCAGCCGCCGCCCGCCCGCGCGGGCCGCGGCCGGCCGGTACAGCGTCTCCCGGTGCGAGGCGAACAGGTTGACCACGCTGCGGTGCTCGACCACCACCCCCTTGGGCGTGCCCGTGGAGCCCGACGTGTAGATGACGTAGGCGGGGTGGCGCGCGGTGAGGCCCGTGGCCGGCGGGGACGACGGGTGCCCGCCGGTGTCGGTCCGGTCCAGCACCAGCACCGGCGCGTCCCCGCCCGGCTCCAGGCCGGAGGCCGTCACCACCAGGACCGGGTCGGCGTCGGCGATGAGCAGGGCCCGGCGCTCGGCCGGGTACTCGGGGTCGATGGGCACATAGGCGGCCCCCGACTTCAGCACCGCCAGGATGGCCACCACGGTCTCGGCGCCGCGCGGCAGCAGCAGCGCGACCCGCCGCTCCGGGCCGGCGCCCCGCGAGCGCAGCTCGTGCGCCAGCCGGTTGGCGCTCGCGTCCACGTCGGCGAAGGTGCGGCGGTCGTCGCCGCACACGAGGGCGACGGCGTCGGGCGTGCGGGCCGCCTGGGCGGCGAACAGCGCGGGCAGGGTGGCCGCGTCGGGAGCCCCCGCCTCCGGGCCGTTCCACACCGACTCCAGCGCCGCGGCCTCGTCCGGGGTGAGCAGGTCCAGCTCCCCGATGGTCCGGCCGGGATCGGCGACGACCGCGCGCAGCACCGCGGTGAAGCGCCGGGCCATGCCGGCGGCCGTCGCGGCGTCGAACAGGTCGGCGCGGTAGCGCAGCACGCCGTCGAGGCCGTCGGCGCCCTCCACCCCCATGAGGTCCAGCGACAGGTCGAACTTGGCCTCGCCGGTGGACGCCTCCTCCGGGGCCACGCCCAGGTCGCCCAGCCGCAGCGCGCCGGCGGGCAGCGTCTGGTAGGCCAGCATCACCTGGAACAGCGGGTGCCGCGCCAGCGAGCGGGCCGGGTTCAGCTCCTCCACCAGCCGCTCGAACGGGATGTCCTGGTGGGCGTAGGCGGCCAGGCCGGCGTCGCGGACCCGGCGCAGCAGGGCGCGGAACGCGGGGTCGCCGGAGGTGTCGGTGCGCAGCACCAGGGTGTTGACGAAGAAGCCGACCAGGTCGTCGAGCGCGTCGTCGGTGCGCCCCGATACCGGCGACCCGATCGGGATGTCGGTGCCCGCGCCCAGCCGGGTGAGCAGCGCCGCGAACGCCGCCTGGACCACCATGAACAGGCTCGCGTCGTGCGCCGCCGCCAGCTCGCGCAGCGCGCGGTGCAGGTCGCCGGGGATGCGCAGGCCCACCTCCCCGGCCACCCGGCCGGCCACGGCGGGGCGCGGCCGGTCGGTGGGCAGCGGCAGCTCCTCGGGCAGCCCGGCCAGGGCATCGGCCCAGAACCGGGCCTGCTCGGCGAGCACCCCGCCGGCCCCTTCGGCGAGCAGCTCGCGCTGCCACAGCGTGTAGTCGGCGTAGTGGAGCGGCAGGTCCGGCCACTCGGGGGCCGCCCCCGCCAGCCGGGCCCGGTAGGCGCGGTCCAGGTCGCGCAGGAGCGGCAGGACCGAGGCGCCGTCGGCGCTGATGTGGTGCACGAGCAGCAGCAGGACGTGCTCCTCGGCGCCCGCCCGGAACAGGGTGGCGCGCAGCGGCGGCTCCTCGCCCAGGCGGAAGGAGTGGCGGGCCGCCGCCTCCAGCCGGGTGCGCAGTTCCTCCTCCCCGGCGACCGCCACGACGGGCAGCGGGGGTGCCGCGGCGGCGCGGACCTCTTGGCGGGGGGTGCCGCCGTCGTCGGGGTAGAGGGTGCGCAGGCTCTCGTGGCGCCCGGCCACGTCGGCCAGCGCCGCCCGCAGCGCATCGGCGTCGAGCGCCCCGGTGAGCCGGAGCGCGAAGGGGATGTTGTAGGCCGGGTTGGGCCCGTCCATGCGGTACAGGAACCACATCCGCTGCTGGGCGAAGGACAGCGGCAGCACCTCGGGCCGCCGGGCCCGCCGCAGCGGCACCGGGGTGCGCGCGCCGTCCACGCGGGCCGCCAGCTCCGCCACCGTCGGTGCCTCGAACACAGCGCGCAGCGGCAGGTCGGCGCCGAGCACGGCGCGGATCCGGCCGGTCAGCCGCGGAACGAGCAGCGAGTGCCCGCCCAGGCCGAAGAAGTCGTCGTCGATGCCGACGGACGGCACCGCCAGGACCTCGGCGAACAGGTCGCACAGCAGTTCCTCGCGCGGATCGCGCGGCCGGCGGCCCTGCGCACGGGCCCCGGAGTCGGGGGCGGGCAGGGCGGCGCGGTCCAGCTTCCCGCTCGGCAGCACCGGGATCGCGTCCAGGACCACGAAGGCCGCCGGGACGAACGCGGCGGGCAGCTCGCCGGCCAGCTCCCGGCGCAGTTCCGCCGGGTCCACGCCGCGGCCCGGGGCGGCGACGACGTAGGCCGCGAGCGAGCGCTCGCCGGGCCGGTCCTCGCGCACCGCGACCACGGCCGCGGCCACCTCGGGACGGCGCAGCAGGGCCGCGGAGATCTCGCCCGGCTCGACCCGGAACCCGCGGATCTTCACCTGGTCGTCGGACCGGCCGATGAACTCCAGTGCCCCTTCGGCGTTCCACCGCACGAGGTCGCCGGTGCGGTACATGCGGGTGCCGGGCGGTCCGTAGGGGTCGGCGACGAAGCGCTCGGCGGTGAGGGCGTGGCGGCCGAGGTAGCCGCGGGCCAGGCCGTCGCCTGCCAGGTAGAGCTCGCCCACCACGCCCACCGGAACGGGGGACAGGCCCGCGTCGAGCACGTAGGCGCGGGTGCCCGGGTCCGGCGGGCCGATCGGCACCGGCGCGGCCATCCCCGCGCGGCAGGCGCCCAGGGTGGAGTTCACGCTGACCTCGGTGGGGCCGTAGGCGTTGAACATGCGCCGGCCCGGTGCGTAGCGGTCGACCAGGGCCGGGGTGACCTCCTCGGTGCCGGCCAGCAGGCCGATCCCCTCGGGCAGGCGGGCGTCCTCGGGCAGCGCGGCCAGGAGGGCGGGCGGCAGGATGGCGTGGGTGACGCGCTGGTCGCGCAGGTGGTCGGTGAGCGCCCGGCCCGCGACCCGCAGGCGTGCGGGGATCACCACCAGCGTTCCGCCGGTGCACATCACCTGCACCAGCTCCCACCAGGCGACGTCGAAGCCGGGCGAGGCGAACTGGGCGACGCGGCTGTCGGCGCCGACCCGCAGCCGCTCGGTGTGGGTGGCGATCAGCTTCCCGATGCCCGCGTGCGGGACGACCACCCCCTTGGGGCGGCCGGTGGAGCCGGACGTGTAGATCACGTAGGCCGGGTGCTCGGGGCGCAGGCCGACGGGGCGGAGGGCGTCGTCGCCCAGCGGTGCGTCCAGGGCCACCATCGGGACGCCGGGGGCCAGCCGCCCGATCCGCGCGGCCGGCTCGCCGGAGGCCACCGCGCAGGCGGGACGGGCGTCGGCGAGCATGAAGGCGAGGCGGTCGTCGGGGTGGTCGGGGTCCAGCGCCAGGTAGGCGCCGCCCGCCTTGAGCACGCCCAGCAGCGCGACGATCAGGTCCACGCCCCGGGGGACCGACACGGCGACCACGCTCTCGGGGCCCACCCCGCGCTCCTGGAGCGCCGCGGCGACCCGGTCGGTGTGCGCGTCCAGCTCGGCGTAGGTGAGGACGTCGTCCTCGCAGGTCACCGCCTCGGCGTCCGGGGCCGCGGCGACCCGGCGGGCGAACTCGGCCGGCAGTGTCGTGCGGGGGTAGGTGCCGGTGGCGTTCCACGCGTGCAGCACCGTGCGGGCCGCCTCGCCGCCCAGGAGCCCGAGCCGGCCCACCGGGCGCCCGGGGTCGGCGGCGATCTCGGTGAGCAGGTGCGCGGTCGCGTCGGCGAGCCGCCGTACGCGGTCGCGGTCGAGCAGGTCGGGGCGGAAGTCCAGGCGCAGGGTCAGCCGGTCGCCGGGGACCGCGCTCAGCGTGAGCGGGTAGTGGGTGGCGTCCCGGCCGGCCAGCGGGGTCAGCCGCAGGCCGGGGGCGGGGGACAGCGCGGTGTCCGGGTCGAAGGGGTAGTTCTCGAACACGGCGAGGGTGTCGAACAGGTCGCCGCCGCCGGCCGCCTTCTGGATGGCGGCCAGGCCGAGGTGGCGGTGGCCCAGCAGGTCGGCCTGCTCGTCGCGCAGGCGGGCGAGGGCGCCGGCGACGGGTTCGCGCGGGTCCAGCCGCACCCGGACGGGGACGGTGGCGATGAGCAGGCCCACGATGGACTCCGCGCCGGGAAGCTCGGCGGGCCGCTCGGACACGGTCGTGCCGAACACGACGTCGTCGCGGCCCAGCACCCGGGCCAGCAGGGTCCCCCAGGCGAGCTGCACCACCGTGTTGACGGTGACGCCCTGGGCCCGGGCGAACCCCTCCAGTGCGCCCGCCGCCTCGGGCGCGAGGCCGACGGTGACCCTCTCCGGGACGGCGGCGGTGCGGGCGGCGTCGCCGGGCGCCACCATCGCCGGCTCCTCCAGGCCGGACAGGGCCTTGCCCCACGCGGCCTCCGCGGCGCCCCGGTCCTGGCGGGCCAGCCACGCCAGGTACTCCCGGTAGGGGACGGGGGCGGGCAGGGGCGGGGCGGTGCCGTCGGCGGCGTAGAGCGCGAACAACTCCGTGACCAGCACCGGCAGCGACCAGCCGTCGAGCAGGATGTGGTGGTGGGTGACCACCAGGCGGTGCCGGTCGGGCGCGGTGCGCAGCACGGCGAACCGCACGAGCCCGGGCCGCGCCAGGTCGAACCGGCGGGCGCGCTCGGCCCGCGCGACCTCCTCGGCCCGCTCGTGCGGGTCGGGCGCGCCGGTCAGGTCGTCCTGGTGCCATACCGGCTCGGCCGCGGCGGGGATCAGCGACACCGCCTCCCCATTGCGGCGCCTGCGGAAGCACGCCCGCAGCACCGGGTGGCGGTCCAGGAGCGCGCGGCAGGCCGCGCGCAGCCGCCCGGTGTCGAGCGGCCCCTCCACCTCCAGCACCTGCTGCACGGTATAGACGTCCGGCCCGTCCCCCGCGGCCTCGGCCTGGAACAACAGGCCCTCGGCCAGCGGGGACAGCGGCAGAATGTCGTCCAGTCCGGACCGGCTCACGGGCAACTCCACAGGTTCGTCGGCATCGGGGGTCGTGGCGCGGGGGTACGGGTGGCCGCCCCGGGAGGACGCGCGTCCGCGCCGTCCGGTGCGGACGCGGCGGGCTGCGGCACACATCGGGCCGCGGCGCCGGAGGCGGACCGCGCGGCGGCGGGGGTGAACGGTGCGGCGCCGCCCCGAGGGCGGTGCGGGACGTGCCGTCCCGCACGGGTGGGCGGCGGGGGCCCTTTCACCGTTGCGCCGATGGTGCCGGGTGTGGCGGCGCTCCCCGGGGCGGGTTCGCCCCGGGGCACCGCCGCCCAGATCGCGGAGGCGGGTCGACGCGGGTGCGGCAGCACTCGTCGCACCGGCGCGTGCGCCGGGAGGCGGCCGCCGCCGGATCCGGATGGCGCGGGACGGTCGTCCGTTGACGCGGCGGCGGTGTCCGGGCGGCGGGGCGTTCCCGCGCCGCGCGCGGATGAGACGGCCCGGCCGGGCCCGGCCCGGTTCGCGCCGCGGACGCGGTGCCCCGGGCGCGCCGCGGCGCCTCTCGGGTCAGCCATCGAGGGTCCACTCGGCTTCGAATTCGTCGATCTCGTCCTGGCTGAGGGAGACCAGCCCGAGGTCGGAGGGGGTGCGGCCGCCCGCTTCGGGGCGGCGGGCGTGCTCGGCGACCCCGCGCAGGTGGGCGAACCACCCCTCGGCCAGCGCGCGGACCGCGTCGGCGCGCACGACGCCCTCGGGCCAGGACCAGGTGGCGACCAGCTCGGGGCCGCCGGGCAGATCGCGGGTGACCGCGTCCACCTCGATCGCGTAGCGCGCGGGCAGGCCGGGGTCGGCGCCCCTGGGGAGGTCGTACCCGGTGGCCGACCAGGGGTCCGCGCCGGTGCCGATCGCCAGCCGGCCGAGGTAGTTGAAGCAGATGAGCGGCCGGTCCGCCGCGGCCAGCCCGGGGGCGGTCTCCGGGTTGAGGTGGCGCAGCAGCCCGTAGCCGTGGGCGCCGGCCGGGAGCGTCCGGAGCTGTTCCTTGACCGCTTTGACCGCGTCGCCCGCCGCCCGGCCGCCGGCCCGCGCTTCTGCGGGGTCCACCGGCCCGGGGTCCAGGCGCACGGGGGACACGGCGGTGAACCAGCCGACGGTGCCCGAGACGTCGGTGCCCGATCCGGCGCCGGGTTCGGGGTCGCGGCCGTGGCCCTCCCGGTCGATGAGGACGCCGCCCGGAGCGCCGCCGGCCCATTCGCGCACCGCCAGGGCCAGCCCCGCCAGCAGGACGTCGTCCATCCCGCCGCGGAACGCGTCCGGGGCCGCCGTGTGCAGCGCAGTGGCGTCGGAGCCCTCCAGGGTGAGCGTCAGCCGGTGCGTGGTGGCCGCGGTGTCGCGGTCCGGGTCGGGGGCGCGCTCGATCGGCAGCGGGACGGCGCCGGCGTGCACCGCGGTCCAGGCCGGGAGCTGCGCGAGCGCGGCCGGGCGGTCCGCCCGCGTGTTCAGCGCTCGCGACCAGCCGCGCAGGGACGTGCCCGAACGCGACTCCACGGCGCCGGTCTCCCAGGCGGCGCGCAGGTCCGGCAGCAGGATCCGCCAGGACACGCCGTCGACCACCAGGTGGTGGACCACCAGGACGAGCAGCCCGGAGGTATCGGGGCCGGCGTCGATCCACACCGCCTGGACCATGCGCCCCGCGTCCGGGTCGAGGCCGGACCGCGCCCGGTCCGCCTCGGCCGCGGCCTGCTCCGCGGGGTCGCCTTCGGCGGGGACCCGGCGCAGGCGGGCGTGGGCCGACACCGCGCCGGGCGGCGGGACCTCCAGCGACCACCGGTCGCCGCGCACCAGGCGGGCGCGCAGGGCGTCGTGGTGGTCGAGGACGGCCTGGAGCGCCAGCGCGAGCCGCCGCCCGCCCGCGGCGGGCGGCACGTGGACGGCCATGGCCTGGCTGAACCCGCCGATCGGGCCCCCGCGCTCCCGCAGCCACGCCATGATCGGCGTCTCGGGGACGGTGCCCAGGGCGGCGCCCTGCGGTTCGCCCGCCGTGTCCGGACCCGCCGCGAGCGGGACGGCCACGGCGGCGAGCGCGGCGGGGGTGCGATGGCGGAAGACGTCCTTGGGGTCGATGAGCAGACCGGCGGCGCGGGCGCGGCCCACCATCCGGATGGAGGCGATGCTGTCGCCGCCGAGTTCGAAGAAGCCGTCGTCCGGGCCGACCTCGGGCACCTTCAGGACCTCGGCGAACACCCCGCGCAGACGCTCTCCGGCGTCGGCCGCGGGCCCTCCCGCGGCGCTCGGCGCGGCCGGCTCCGCCGGCCGCTGGGGTCCGGGCACCGCGGCCGGCGGGTGCGCGCGGTGGCGGGGGAGGGGCCCCGGGTCCCAGGCCGACAGGGGGGCGTCCACATCGGCCGTCATCGCACGCAGCAGCCGTGTCAGCCCCTCCCCGAGGGCGCGGGCGGTCTCCGGGTCGAAGAGGTCGGTGCTGTACTCGACGAACCCCGCCATGCCCTGTTCGGGGTCGTCCACCACCGTGAAGGTCAGGTCGACGGCCGACACCCCCGTCCGCACGACCAGGGGGCGCACCCGCAGGCCGGGCAGGTCCAGGCGGGCCGGGTCGGTGTTCTGGTAGGCCAGCATCACCTGGAACAGCGGGTGCCGCGCCACCGACCGCGGCGGGTTGAGCAGGTCCACCACCGCCTCGAACGGCAGCTCCTGGTGGTCGTAGGCCGACAGGGCGGTGCGCCGCACCCGGCCCAGGAGGTCGCGCGCCGTGGGGTCGCCGGAGGTGTCGGTGCGCAGCACCAGGGTGTTGACGAACAGGCCGACGACGTCGTCGAACGCGGGGTCGGTCCGGCCGGCGACGGGTGTGCCGATGGGGACGTCCGTCCCCGCGCCCGCCCGGGTCAGCAGCGCCGCCAGCGCGGCCTGCCACACCATGAACGGGCTCACCCCCAGTGCGACGGCGGTGGAGCGCACGTCGGCGGCGAGTCCGGGGTCGACGGCGAACTCGGCCAGGCCGCCGGCGTGCGCGGTCTCGGGCGGCCGGGGGCGGTCGGCCGGCAGCGGGGTCTCCGCCGGGAGGCCGGCCAGTGCGGTCCGCCAGTACTCCGCCTGGGCGGCCAGCGGGGCGTCGGCGATCGCGCCGTCCTCGCCCAGCAGCCCGCGCTGCCACACGGCGTAGTCGGCGTAGCGCGCGGGCAGGTCGGGCAGTCCGGGCGCTCGGCCGCGCAGCCGCGCCGCGTACGCCCCGCCCAGGTCGCGCAGCAGCGGGGCGAACGACCACCCGTCGCCGGCGATGTGGTGCACCACCACCAGCAGCACGTGCTCATCGGGGGCGAGGGTGAAGAGGGTCGCGCGCATGGGGGTCTCGGCGGCCAGGACGAAGGGGTGCCGGGCGGCCTCGGCCAGGTCGGCGTCCAGCGCAGCCGCGGAGGTCCGGCGCACCTCCAGGCCGGTGTCGGCGGCCTCGCGCACCACCTGCCGGGCGACCCCGTCGACCATCGGGAACACCGTGCGCAACGCCGGGTGGCGCGCCACTGTGTCGGCGAGGGCGGCGCGCAGGGCGGGCTCGTCCAGCGGCCCGGACAGGCGCCGGGCCGCGGCGATGTTGTAGGCGGGGGAGGGGCCTTCGAGCCGGTGCAGGAACCACAGCCGCTGCTGGGCGGACGACAGGGGCACGGCCTCGTCCGGCGCGGCCCTGATCCCCGGCGCGGTGCGCGCCAGGGGCCCGGCGGCGTCCGGGCGGGCGCGGCCCAGGGCGGCCGCGACCCGGGCCGGGGTGCGGCCGTCGAACACGGCCGCCATCGGCACGTCGGCGTCCAGCGCGGCGCGCAGGCGGGTGACCAGGCGGATGGCGAGGAGGGAGTGCCCGCCCAGGGCGAAGAAGTCGTCGTCGGGGCCCACCGCCGCCGCCCCGAGGACGTCGGCGAAGTGCGTGCGGACGATCTCCTCGCGCGGGTCGCGGGCGGCGCGGGACCCGTGGTCCGGGCCGGAGGCCGCGGGACCGCCGCCCCGCGCCGGGGTGAGCGGGCGCGCGGGCGCGACCCGCTCCGGGTCGTCCCCGGACCACGGGTCCAGGTCCGGCACCGGGCGGTCGGCGTCCGCGGCCAGCCCGGCCAGCAGCTCCAGGAAGCGGTCCAGCACGAGCCGGGCGGCGCCGGCGTCGAACGCGGGGCCGCGGTGGTCGAGCAGCACCGTCAGGCGGTCGCCCCGGGGGACGACGGTGAGGGCGAGCGGGTAGTGCGTCGCGTCGCGGCCGTGCACACCGGTGACCGCCGGCCCGCCGCCCGTCTCCAGCCCGGCGCCGGGATAGTTCTCGAACACCAGAAGGGTGTCGAACAGGGTGTCCAGGCCGGCGGCCCGCTGGATGTCGGCCAGCCCGAGGTGGTGGTGGTCCAGCAGCGCGGCCTGCTCGCGCTGGAGGCGGTCCACCAGCCCCGCGGCCGTCTCGTCCGGCCGCAGCCGCACGCGCACCGGAACGGTGTTGGTGAACAGCCCCACCATGGAGCCCGAACCAGGCAGCTCGGCGGGGCGGCCCGCGACCGCCGTCCCGAACAGCACGTCGTCGCGGCCGGTCAGCGTGGCCAGCAGCAGGCCCCACGCGGACTGGAGCAGGGTGTTCACGGTCCAGCCGCGCTCCGCGCACACCGCGGTGAGCGCGCCGGCGTCCGCCACCTCTGCGCTGATGCGGTCGGGCACGCGGTCGGCGGGGCGGGCGGCCACGAGGGTGGGGGCGGCGCCGGACAGGGCCGACGCCCACGCCGCGGCCGCGGCGCCGGTGTCGCGCGACGCCAGCCAGGCCAGGTGGGCGTGCGGCGCCGGAGCGGGCGGCAGGCCGCCGGCGCGGCCGTACAGCCACAGCAGCTCCCGGGCCAGCAGCGCCAGCGACCAGCCGTCGATGAGCAGGTGGTGGCAGGTGAGGACGAGCCGGTGGGTGTCGGTGCCGGTGCGGACCAGCACGAACCGGAGCAGCGGCGCGGTCGCCACCGCGAACGGCCGCTCGCGCTCGGCCTGCTCCAAGGCGGCGAGCTCGGCGGCGCCGCCGGCGCCGGCGGTGCGCAGCGGATCGGCGACGCCCTCCTTGACCACCATGAAGGACCGGCCGTCGGCGGCCGTGCGGAACTCCCCGCGCAGGACGGGGTGCCGGTGCAGCACCTCCTGCACGCAGCGGCGCAGTTCCCCGAGGTCGACCGGGCCGGACAGGTCGACCGCGAACTGCACGATGTAGGCGCCCGGGTCCGTCTCGGCGTGGTAGAGCAGCCCCTCGGCCAGGGGGGTGAGCGGCAGGATGTCGGCGACGGCCGGGTCGCCCGAGGTGAGTTCGTCGATCGCGATCTGGTCCAGGCCGGTCAGCGGCACGTCGCTGGGCGTCAGGCCGGCGGTGCCGCGGGCGGCGTGGGCGGTCAGCGCCGCCAGCGCCCGCGTCCACGCCTCGGCCAGCGCCTCCACCTCGGCGTCGGCCACCACCCCGGCGGGCCACGACCAGGTGACCGACAGCCGGGGGCCGTCGGGGTGGTCCCGTACGTCGGCGTCGACCTCCAGGGCGTGCGCGGCGGCCAGCCCCGGGTCGGCACCCGACCGCAGGGCGCCGTCCCCGCCGGCCAGGTCCCAGTCGGCGCCGGCCGTGCCGAACCTGCCCAGGTAGTTGAAGCCGACCTCGGGGGCCGGGGGACGGGCCGCCGCGTCCGAAGGGGTCGGGTGGTGCGCTGCCGCCCCCGAGGGGGTCGGCGGTCCCGAGCGGGGGGCGAGGTAGCGCAGGAGGCCGTACTCCGCAGCGCCGGCACGGGATGCCGCCAGTGCCTCCTTGACCCGGCGCAGCGCCCGGCCCGCGGCGGGCCCGCCGGAGATCGCCTCGTCGGCGTCGATGGGCCCGGGGTCGAGCCGGACGGGGTGCAGGACGGTGAACCAGCCGACGGTGCGCGACAGGTCGTCGGCACCGTCGCGCCCGTGGCCCTCCAGGTCGACGGTGAGGGCGCCGCCACCGCCCCCGCGGTGGCGCCGCCGGTCGGCGGCGGCGATCACGAGTGCGGTGAGCAGCACCTCCTCGACACCGGTGCGCAACGCCGCGGGCACGTCGTCCAGCAGCGGAGCGGTGCGGTCCGGGGGGAGCGTCACCGCCGTCCGCCGCGTCGTCGCGGCCGTATCCCGCTCGGGATCCAGCGCCCGCACCGCCCCGATCCCGTCGTCCCGCCACCCGGAACCGCCCGACGAGCCCCACGGGTGCGCCCCGTCGTAGGCGTTCACGGGGGTATCACCCGCGATGGGCGGGGATGTGGAGCAGGCGCCCGCGACGTCCGGCCGTGCGGGGCCGAAGGCCGACATCGCGCCCGGGGGTGCCGATCGAGCGTGGGGCGAGACGGGCCCGGCCGGGTCCTCCGGGCGGCGGGAGGAGAGGGCGGGCGTCGAACCGGCGGGTGCCGATGGCGGCGGGGAGGGGACGCGCTCCGGAGCGCCCTCCGCCCTCTGCCGTCCCCCGCCGCCGAGGGCCGCCGACGCGTTGGCGGCCGTGCTGTCCGCACACGGCGGTGAGCCGGAGGCCGGCGTCGTGTCCGCGGATGCCGATCGGGAGGGGGCCGGGGTACGTTCCGGTGTGCTCGTCGGCGTGGTCGCGGCCGGTGGTGGGGGTGCGGCACCGTCCGGGTGCCGCGGAGCCGTGGGAGACGTCGTCGTGTCGCCGGACGTCGGCACCGGGGCCGGTGTGGCGATCCCCGATGCGCTCGTCACGGAGGGCGGTACGGCGCCGGGCTCCGCCGGCGCGACTGCGGCCCCGGCGGTGCGGGTCGCGGCAGGTGTCGCGGCGGCGCGGGCGGCGGCGAGGGCGGCGCGGTCGGACAGGCGCAGTGCGTGGCCGCGGAGGGAGGTCGGTACCGGCGCGAGGACGGGCTCCCGACCCGACGCCAGGGCGGTGTAGGCGGTCGCGAGGTCGGCGAGCAGGATGCGCCAGGACACGCCGTCGACCACGAGGTGGTGCCCCGTGCACACCAGGCGGCCCGCGGTGTGCGGTCCGGTATCGAGCCACCGCAGGCGCAGGACCGCCCCCGCGTCGGGGTCGAGCTCCTCCTCGGCGGCGTCGGCCTGCGCGTCGACGGCCGCGGCGAGCGCTTCCGCCGTCAGCCCGCCGGCGTCCGCCCGGCGCAGCACCGATGCGGCGTCGACCCGTCCGGCGGGGGCGACGTCCAGCCGCCACGGCCCCGCACCCGTGCGGTCCAGCCGCGCCCGCAGCGCGTCGTGGTGGTCCAGCAGCCGCTGCACCGCGGCGGCCATCGTCTCCCACGACGCCCCCGCCGGGGTGCGCACGACCACCGTCTGGCTGAACCGGCCGATGTCCGGGCCGCGACCGCGCAGCCACTCCATGATGGGCGTCGCCGGGACCAGGCCGGTCCCGTCGGCGGCGTGGACCGCGGTGGTGGCGGCGTCCCGGGCCACGGCGGCGAGCCCGGCCGGGGTCTGCTGCTCGAACACCTCGCGCGCGCTGAACTCCAGGCCCGCCGCGCGCGACCGGCCGACCAGGGAGATCGCCTGGATGCTGTCGCCGCCGACGGAGAAGAAGCGGTCGTCGGCGCCGACCTCCGGCAGCCGCAGCACCTCGGCGAACAGGGAGCAGAGCAGCCGCTCCCGGTCGGTCGCGGGCGCCCGCCGGGCCGGGCCCGCCGCGGCGGCCGGGGCGAACTCCGGCGCCGATGCCAGCCGCTTGCGGTCCAGCTTCCCGCTGGGGCTCAGCGGCAGCGCGCCGACGCCGACGAAGGCGGCGGGGACCATGTACTCGGGCAGTGCCGCGGCGGCGTGCTCGCGCACCGAGGCGTGCTCGGCCCCGTCGCCGACGAGGTAGCCGACGAGACGCCCGTCGCGCACCGCCGCGGCGGCGGCGGCCACCCGCGGGTGGCCGCCGAGCACCGCCTCGATCTCCCCGAGCTCGATCCGCAGGCCGCGCAGCTTGACCTGGTCGTCGGCGCGGCCCAGGTACTCCAGCACGCCGTCGCGGTCGAAGCGGGCGATGTCACCGGTGCGGTACATCCGCGCGCCGGGCGGGCCGAAGGGGTCGGCGGTGAAGCGCTCCGCGGTGAGCCCGGGGCGGCCGAGGTAGGCGCGGGCCAGCTGGACGCCCGCGATGTACAGCTCCCCGGCGGCTCCGGGGGGCACGGGCGCGAGGTCCGGGCCGAGCACGTACATGGCGGTGTTCCACACCGGGCGCCCGATGGGAACGGTCGGCCCGGCCCGGCCGGGGACGCTCTCCAGCGACGTGACGTCGACCGACGCCTCGGTGGGGCCGTACAGGTTGTGCAGCTCGACGCCCGGCAGCAGCGCGTGGAACTCGGCCGCGAGGTCGGCGGGCAGGGCCTCCCCGCTGCACAGGACCCGGCGCAGGCCGGTGCACTGCGCGGGGACCGACGGGTCGGCGAGGAAGGCCCGCAGCATCGACGGGACGAAGTGGACCGTTGTGACCCCCTCCACCCGGATGAGCTCCGCCAGGTAGGCGGGGTCGCGGTGGCCGTCGGGCCGGGCGACGACGAGGGCCGCGCCGGTGATCAGCGGCCAGCAGAACTCCCACACCGAGACGTCGAAGCTCGACGGCGTCTTCTGGAGCACGGGTTCGCCCGGGGCGAGCCGGTAGGCGTCCTGCATCCACAGCAGCCGGTTGACGATCCCCGCGTGCGGGACCACCACCCCCTTGGGGCGCCCGGTGGAGCCGGAGGTGTAGATCACGTAGGCGGGGTGGAGCGGGTCGGGCCCGCGAGCCGGCGGCGCGTCGGCGGTGCCCGCCGCGTCCTCCGGTAGGTCGTCGAGCAGGATCCGGGGCACGCCGTGCGGCAGGCGGTCGGCGAGCGCGGCCACGGTGAGCACCGTCGCGGGTTCGGCGTCGGCGAGCATGTAGCCGATCCGGTCGGCCGGGTAGTCGGGGTCCACCGGCAGGTAGGCGCCGCCCGCCTTGAGCACCGACCACAGGCCCACGACCAGCTCCACCGAGCGGGGCAGCAGCAGCGCCGCGATCCGCTCCGGGCCGACGCCGGCCGAGCGCAGAACCGCCGCGAGCCGGTCGGTGGCCCGGCCGAACTCCGCGTAGTCGAGCCGGCGGTGCCCGACGACCAGCGCCGTCGCGGCGGGTGTGGCCGCCACCTGCTCCGCCAGCAGTGCGGGCAGGGTGGTCCGGGGGACGTCGGCCGCCGTGGCGTTGAAGTCGCGGAGGATGCGGTGCCGCTCCCGGTCGCCGAGGATGTCGACGCCGGAGACGGTGGTGCCGGGGTCGTCGAGCACGGCGCGGATCAGGCGGTCGGTGTGCCGCAGCAGGGCGTCGGCGGTCGCGGCGTCGAACGTCGCGGTCCGGTAGGCGGCCTCCAGCAGCAGGCCGTCGTCGGTGAGCACGGCCGCGATGGACAGTTCGAACTGGGCGGTGCCGTTGGACACCGGGATGTCGCGTGCGGTGATCCCGGGCAGCGCGAAGCCCTGGAGCACGTCGGTGCGCAGGGCGAACAGCACGTCGAACAGGACGGGCCGCCCGGCGGCCCGCTCCGGGGACAGCTCGGTGACCAGCCGGTCGAAGGGCAGCCGGGTGTTCGCGTAGGCGCCGGCGCACACGTCCCGCAGGTGGCCGAGGAGGCCGCGGAAGGTCTGCCGGCCGTCGACCGCCGAACGCAGCACGACGGTGTTGCCGAAGTTGCCGATGAGGCCGGCGGTCTCCGGCCGCGACCGGTCGACAACGGGCGTGCCCAGGGCGATGTCGGCGGACCCGGTGTGGCGGTGCAGCACGGCGGTCACGGCGGCGGCGGTCAGCATGAACGGGGTCACGCCCTCGTCGCGGGCGACCTCGCGGAGCCGTGCGGCGACGGAGCCGGGCAGGGCGCGGGTCCGCCGTGCCCCGGTTTCGGCCGGCGCGGCCGGCCGCGGCCGGTCCCGCGGCAGGGCCAGCGGCTCGGGCAGCGGAGTCAGCCGCTCCCGCCAGAAGCCGAGCTCATCGGCCGCCGCCGGCCGGCCGTTCTCCCAGATGGCGTAGTCGGCATACTGCACCCGCCCGGCGGTCCCCGCCGTCCCGGACGCCCCGGGCGCGGCGCCCGGCGTGACGGTTGCCGAGGGGGCGGCGCCCGGCGTGACGGCTGCCGAGGGTGCGGCCCCCGATGCATCCGCGGTTCCGGGGGCGGTGCCCGGCTCACCCGCGCCTCCGGGGACGGCCGCCGGCCGTGCGGGCCCGTCGGCGCAGACCTCTCCGGGAGCGTAGCCCGCGGCGATGTCGCCGAGCAGGACCTGCCAGCTCGCGTCGTCCCAGGCGATGTGGTGGGCGACGATCAGCAGCACGTGCTCGTCGTCGGCGTAGCGCAGCAGGCGCAGGCGCAGCGGGGCCTCCGCCCCGAGGTCGAAGGGCGTCCCGCCGACCTCGGCGGCGGTGCCGTCCAGGTCGCGCTCGCGCGCCGGCCCGGGCACCGCCGTACGGTCCACGAGCAGCGGCGACGGCGCGAGGTCAGGGCGTACGACCTGGGTCTCGCCATCGGGATAGACGGTGTGCAGGATCTCGTGGCGCGCGCAGGCGGCCGCGGTGGCGGCGGCGAACGCGGCCGCGTCCAAGGGGCCGGACAGGCCGACCGCGGCACAGATGTTGTAGGCGGTGCCGTCGGGGTCGAGCTGCTGGAGCGTCCACATGCGCCGCTGGGCGGCCGACAACGGGGCCGACGCCCCGGCCGGCCGCGGCCGGATCGGCGGCCCGGCGGAGGACCCTCCGCCGAGGCCCGACTCCGCGAGCTTCCTGCGCAGCAGTTCGCGCTTACGCGAACGGGCGTCCCGAACGCGTCCCTCGTCGGTCACCGGCGACCCTGCCCCTCGGTCGGTTCCATCTCTGCGGATCCCATCGCGGTGGGATGTTAGCTTAGGCAAGCCTTACCGATCAACGGCGGGGTGGGTCACCTGGACGTTCCCGCCGCGCTTCGCGGCCGAGCCGGCGACACCCGGCCGACCGGACCGCACGCCCCGCCTTCGGTTGCCGGTGCCCCCCGGCCCCCGGTCGAGCCCCGGGCCGGCGTCATCCCGGCGCGCCGTCCGTATCCGCCGGCGGGGCGAGACGGGGGGTGCCGCGACGCACCGGCCCGGCCGCCCGGCCGGGGTATCCAACGCGGGCCGGGACCGTCCGGAGGCACTCGGTCCGGGTTCGTTCACCCGGGGCATCGCGCCCGCTGTTCCGTCCGGCCCCGGGGTCCGGGGCTGCTCGCGAACCTCGTATGACGCTTCGACGGACGCGCCGACGTTCACGGTGGCGGGACATCCGTGCCGCACCCGGGACGGCGGCGGAGGGGTGCCCGGCGTGGCGCGGCGCCCGCGCCCCGCGTGGGTGGGGGCCGGTGGGCATGCGGGCATCGGGCCCCGGCGGGTGCCCCCGGCAGTGCCGGGTTGCCGCGTCGGCGCCGCGTGTGGGGGGCGCAGCGGTGCGTCCCCGGTGCGCGCGACGGATCCCGCTCTCGGGCGGTGGAAGGCGTGCCGGGTGCGGGGGAGCGGTCGTGGGGCGGGGCTCGGGGGCCGGGGCGGCGGGCGCGGTGGGCGGTGGGCGTCGGGTGCGGTGGGCGTTGGGTGGGGCGGCGATTCGGGGGGTTCGGGTTCGTCGGGGCTGGTTGTGTAGGGGATGAGGGAAAGCGGGGATCTTAAGTTAGCCTCGCCTAAATCGTTCGCTATGATCTCCCCCGTGACGGAACTGGACGTGCGTGCCGAGCGCCGGAGGCCCGCCCGGGTCGGGGGGCTGGTGGGCGCTCTCGTCGTGCTCGTCGCGGTGCTGGTGCTGTCGATGGCGGTCGGCAACCGCCACATCCCCCTCGACGAGGTCGTCCGGCTGGTGGGGCGCCCCGAGGAGGGCGAGACCTCCGCCATCGTCAACGGCATGCGGCTGTCGCGGACCCTTTTCGGCCTGGCCGTCGGGGTCGCCCTGGGCGTCGCGGGCGCCCTCATGCAGGGGCTGACCCGCAACCCCCTGGCCGATCCCGGGCTGCTCGGGGTCAACGCCGGCGCGGCCCTCGGCGTCGTCGTCACCAGCGGCGTCTTCGGTGTCACCGCCCTCTACGGCCACATCTGGTTCGCCTTCGCCGGAGCGCTCGCGGCCACCGTCGTCGTCTACCTGCTCGGCGGCCTCGGCCAAGGCGGCGCCGACCCCGCCAAGCTCGCGCTGGCCGGCGCCGCTGTCTCGGCGCTGCTCCAGTCGGTCATCGCGACCATGCTGCTGCTCGACGCCGCGACCCTGGACGAGTACCGGTTCTGGGCGGTCGGCTCGCTCAACGTGCCCGACCGCGGCACCCTCGTCCAGGTCCTCCCCTTCCTCGCCGCGGGCGCCGCCCTCGCGCTGGCCACCGCGCCGGCCCTGAACAACCTCTCGCTCGGCGACGACGTCGCCCGCTCCCTGGGCCAGAACGTCCGCTGGGTGCGCGTCCGCGGGATCGCCGCCATCACCCTGCTCGCCGGCGGCGCCACCGCGGTCTGCGGGCCCATCGCCTTCATCGGCCTCGTCGTCCCGCACATCGCCCGCGCCCTGACCGGGGCCGACCACCGGTGGGTGCTCGCCTACTCCGCCGTGCTCGCCCCCATCCTCCTGCTGGCCGCCGACGCCGTCGGCCGCGTCCTGGGCGGGCGCGCCGAGATCCACGTCGGCATCGTGGTCGCCTTCGTCGGCGCCCCCTTCTTCATCGCCCTGGTCCGCCGCCGTGGAACGCCGGAGTTGTGATGGCCCTCCTCCACATCGAGCGCAACGGTCCGCTCACCATGTACCGCGTCGGCGGGCGCCGCGGCCCCTCCGGCGTGCTGCGGCCCCGGGCCCTGGCCGTGGGCGTCGCGCTCGCCGTCCTGGCCGCCGGGGCGTTCTGCGCGCAGCTGGGCACCGGTTCCTACCCCGTGACCGCGGCCGAGGCCCTGCGGGCGGTCTTCTGGTACGGCGACCAGGCGACGGTCGACGTCGTCTACCGGCTGAGGCTGCCGCGCGCCCTGGTCGCGCTCCTCGCGGGCCTGGCGTTCGGGCTTGCGGGCGCGGTGTTCCAGACCCTCGCCCGCAACCCGCTGGCCAGCCCGGACGTCATCGGCGTGACCGGCGGCGCCAACACCGCCGCCGTCGCCGGGATGGTCCTGGGCCTGGGCGCCGGGCTGGGCGTCTCGACCCTCGCGCTCCTCGGCGCCGCCGCCGGCGCGGCGGTCATCCACGTGCTGGCCTGGCGGCGCGGCACCACCGGCTACCGGATCGTGCTGGTCGGCATCGGCGTATCGGCCCTGTGCACGAGCGCGACCGCCTACCTGCTGCAACGCGCCGACCTGTTCCAGGCGCAGCGCGCGGTGGTGTGGCTGACCGGCAGCGTGAACCTGCGCGACTGGGGGCACGTCGTCCCGCTCGCCGCCGCCGTCGCGGTGCTGGTCCCCGCGGCCCTGGCGATGTCGCGCTCCCTGTCCACCCTGTCCCTGGGCGACGAGACGGCCCGCGGCCTGGGCATCCCCGTCCAGCGGGCGCGATCCGGGCTGCTGGCCGTCGCGGCCGGCCTGGTCGGGTTCGCCACCGCCGCCGCCGGCCCGGTCGCGTTCGTGTCGCTCATCGCCCCGCAGATCGCCGTGCGGCTGACCGGCGGGCCGCCGTCGGCGCCGCCGCTGTTCGCGTCCGCGCTGACCGGGGCCGTGGTCGTGCTCGCCGGCGACCTCGCCGCCCAGCCGTGGGGGCTGCCGGTCGGCGTCGTCACCGGCATCGTCGGGGCACTCGGCCTGCTGTGGCTGCTGGCCCGCGCGAACCGCACCTGACCCGGGAGGCCGAGAGATGACCGATGACAACCGCCTGCGCGCCGAGGGGCTGCGCATCGCCTACGACGGCCGGACCGTGGTCGACGGCGTCGACATCGAGATCCCGCCCGGCCGGACCACCGTGATCGTCGGCGCGAACGCCTGCGGCAAGTCGACCCTGCTGCGCGGCCTGTCCCGGCTGGTCTCCCCGGCCGGCGGGGCGGTCTACCTCGACGGCGCCTCCATCCACCGCATGCGCACGCGCGAGCTGGCCCGCCGGCTCGGCATCCTCCCCCAGTCGCCGAAGGCGCCTGAGGGAATGACCGTCCTGGAGCTGGTCACCCGCGGCCGCAGCCCGCACCAGACCCTGTGGCGGCAGTGGTCGGCGGACGACGGCGCCGCCGTGCGCTCCGCCCTGGAGGCCACCGGGACCGGCGACCTCGCCGGCCGCCCCGTCGACGAGCTCTCCGGAGGGCAGCGCCAGCGCGCCTGGATCGCGATGGCGCTCGCCCAGGAGACCCCCCTCCTGCTGCTCGACGAGCCCACCACCTATCTCGACCTCGCCCACCAGATGGACGTCCTCGACCTGGTCGCCGACCTCAACCAGCAGGGCGACCGCACCGTGGTCATGGTGCTGCACGACCTCAACCAGGCCGGGCGCTACGCCGACCACCTCGTCGCCATGAAGGCCGGCCGCGTCGTGGCCGAGGGCGACCCCGTCGACGTGCTCAGCGCCGCGCTCATCGACGACGTGTTCGGCCTGCGCTGCGAAGTGATCAAAGACCCCCTCAGCGGCACCCCCCTCGTGGTGCCCTTCGGGCGGCACCGCTGCGCCGACCCCGCCTGACCGCCCCCCACCCCCTCACCCACCCCCCCGAAGCCCGCCCCGCCACCCCCCGCAC
>NZ_JBHSFQ010000034.1:0-70326 GCF_042653925.1 Nocardiopsis mangrovi | reverse complement strand
GTCCAGCTGTGCGGCTTCGAGCCACCGCTTGCAGGTTTCGAGCCGGGTGATGAGGTTGAGCTGCTCGTCGCCGGTGAGGGTGGCGGCGTCCAAGGTGAGCACCCACTCGGCCAGCAGACCCCCGGCCGGCGGAGGCTCAGCTTCGGGGGTCACCTCCCGGGGGAGGTCGGTGGCGAGAGGGGTGCTCATGGACATGATTTTATCGAACTCCAGTTCTAAATACAAGGAGTCATGAGATGATTTCTTGGGGTGATTTTCGCCGTTCGGGGGGCCTGCCCCGGCCGTCCGCGTGGCCCTGACGCGGGAACGCCGAGCGCGCGATCCGGCACCCCACGCGACCGCGACCGCCCGGAGTACCGGGCACCACATCGCACGGGCACACGCGACCGCCGCCCGGGCCCCTGACCGCCGTCGCTGCCCGCTCTAACCGGGGCACGCGACCACGGAAAGAATCGGCGCAGCCCTTCCCCGCACCCACCGTCGCCGCCCGCTCTAACCCGAACACGCACCCACGGAAGGAATCGGCGCAGCCCCATCCCCACCCGCCGTCGCTGCCCGTCTTGACAGCGACCACTACGGCGCCGCAGAATCCCCGCCCCACCGGGGCCGCCCGGCCACGTCTCCTAGGACGGGCGGGCCCCGGCGGCCGGTCGGGTCATTGCGCGGCGGGCGCGCTCTTTGCGGTGAGTCGGTGGATGACGGTGCCGGTCACGAGGAGGGCGGCGGGGAACAGGAGGAGCCAGCCGAAGCCGGCCAGGACGACGAGGGCGGGGAGGGCGGCCACGACGGCCAGGACGCGCTGCCACCAGCTGCGGAAGAGCACGCCATAGGCCAGTGCGGACAGGATGTAGCCGACCAGGAAGTTGACGCTGGACAGGCGGAAGACCTGGTCCAGGGTCAGCAGCCCGGTGCCCTGCGCCAGCACCACTCCGCCGAACATCAGCACGGCGACGATGATGGCCGTCACGGGGGCGCCGTTGAGCGCGTTCACCCGGGTGGCGCCGAAGGGCAGGAGGCGTTCACGGGCGGCCGCGAAGACGATCCTGGACGTCGCCCATGTGCCGCCCATGAGGGTGGCGAAGATGATGAGCGCGCCCAAGAGCGCCGCGGCCAGTCCGGCGGAGTCGCCGAGAACGCGGCCCAGGACGGCGACGACCGGCGCGTTCGCCGTCAACGGGTCCTCGGGGTCGAGCGAGATCTGGACCGCGGCGGCCATGCCCACGTAGAGCACGGTCATGATGACGAAGGAGGCGCCGACGACGATCGGGAGGTCCCGCCGGGGGTTGCGGTACTCCTCCGTCGTGGAGGCCACCAGCTCCCAGCCGGTGAACGCGAAGAACACCAGCCCGATCGCCGGGACGATGGTCAGGGGGTCGGCGGGCAGGGCGATCGTCCCCGACGGCTCGAACCCGGGGGCCGCGAAGGGGATGATCGCGACGAGGGCGATGAGCAGCACCAGCACGGCCGTGACCACCGTCTGCAGCCCGCCGGCCAAGCGCGTGCCCTGGGCGTTGAGGACCGCCACCACGACCAGGTAGGCGAGAGCGGCGGGAAGGACCCAGCCGGCCGAGCCGACCAGGGACGCGACGTAGTTCGCACCCGTCAGTGCCATCGCGGCGCCGCCGAAGGCCGTCGCGCCGAGCAGGACGTAGGCCACCGGGGCGGCCCCCGCGCGGCCGAACCCGGCCCGGAGGAACCCGATCACGCCGCCCGCATTGGGGAAGTTCGCGCCCAGCCGCGCGAACACCAGGAGCAGCGGCAGCATGACGACGGCCGCCGCGATCCACGCGAACACCGCACCCGGACCGAACTGCGTGAACGTCAGGCCGGGCAGCACCAGCAGGCCGCTGCCCACGACCATGCTCACCGCCACCCCGATGCCCCGGGTCACGCTGAGCGTCTTGTGCAGTTCGCCGGCTTGTCGTTCGCCCGTGTCAGTCAAGGCCGTCCGTCCCGTTGTCGGTGAAGTCGTCCGCCCCCGGCCGCACCGGCGTGTCCGGACGCACCGGCGTGTCCGGCCGCACGAGGACCCGCTCGCCGTCGTGGTCGGCGAGCAGCGGGAACGGGGCGCCGGCCGCCGCGAGCGGGGGCCGGTCGAAGGTCTGCACGGCCTGGCGCCAATGGGTGCCGCGGATGTGGGGCCCGTTCGACAGCGTTCCGTCCGCACCCATGTCCAGCTCGAACCACATCGCGATCGCGTGGCAGGTCCCGCTGCCGGTGGCGACGGGAGCGGTGGCGACCTCGGTGGCACCCGCACCCGTGCGGAAGTCGAAGTCCATGAGCGGGAACGGATCGCTCAGCGGTCGGTGCACGTAGGTGTCGAGGTAGGTGGAGAAGTACTCCAGGGAGCGGAACCGGAGGAAATGCGAGACGTCGAAGCCGCACGCCTCGGCGACGTGGTTGTGCGCGTGCAGCTCCGGGCTGTGGATCAGCTGCCCCCATAAGCGGGCGCGGCCGGGAACGACCACCGCCTCGGGGGTCAGGAGCTCCGCGCGGGCGTGCGCGAACGCCGGGAGGGCGCCCTCGCCCAGCAGCGCGCAGTCGAAGATCTCGGAGACGAGCACGTCGGCGCGCCTGGGCAGGTCCACGCCCATCCGCAGGTCGGTGGACATGCCCTCCACGACCGTGATCCGGTCGGACATGCCGTTGTCGGCGATGATCGTGCGCGCCGCGGCCGCGATCAGCGGTTCCATCTCGCAGGAGACGACGTGCTCCGCGCCGGCCTCGGCGGCCAGCAAGGCGAGCAGCCCTGACCCCGTCCCGATGTCCAGGACGAGGTCGCCGGGGCGCACCTGCGCGTGGATCGCTTCGCGGTAGGCGTCGTTGCGGCCGCGGTCGTTGAGCATCGAGAAGTGCCAGCGCGGGACGATGCCGCGGATGGCCCGGTTGTACAGCCTCTCGGTGCTTCCGTGGCCGTCGCGGTCGCCGCCGGTCAGGGACAGCAGGTCGGCGGCGATCGCGTAGTCGCGGCGCCGCATGGCGTCTTCGGCGTGCTTGACCAGGGCGCGCGTGCGGTCCTCGGTCACGACCTCGGTGGTGGCCGGTGCGCCGGCCGCCGGGGAGGCGGAAGGGGAGGCGGTGGGGGTCTTCATGTGGGGTCTCACCTCGCAAAGACGATTTGCCGTGCGGTGCTGGCCGGGGTGCCCGGTGCTACGGGCGGGTAGGCGACGACGGAGGCGTGGACCTGCACGGTGGGGACGCCTTTCGCGCAGAGCCGGGACACCGGGAACGCGCTTCCGTGCCAGGGGCAGTGCAGGCGTTCGGCCGGTTCCTCGCCCTGGACCGAGCCCAGGTGGAGGGGGCCGCCTCGGTGCGGGCACCTGCTGCGGAGCACGCTGACCGTCCCCTGGCGCTCGAAGCGGAAGTACAGCTCGTCGCCGACGCGGACGGTGTTGTCGCCGGGGCCGAACTCGATGCGTACGCGGCCGGTCAACGCCCCTCCCGCGCAGCGGGTGCGACCGAGACGGCCGCGCCGTCGCCGGGGGCGATGCCGTAGAGGCGCCCGCCCGGGACGCGTACCGACCGGCCGGCGTCGAGGACGAGCGGTCCCCGGGTGGGGGTCCAGTGGAGGGCGGCGGAGCCCGCCTCCACGGTGACGAGCGTGTCGCGGTCGGCGACGCGGGTCTCGAAAGCGGATCCGGCGTCCACGCGGAACTCCGGGCCGTCGGGGGCCCGTTCGGTCGTTCCCGAGTCGACCGGCTCGGGCGTCCATGTGATCTGCGCGAGGAGGTCCTCGTCGCCGATCCTGCCGAGCAGGCGCACCTCCTCGATGCCGCGGACCATCTCCTCGATGGCGTGGGCGCCGTGCTTCCTGCCGAGCGGGAGCAGCAGGTCGTAGACGGCCATGCGTCCGTGGTGCTCGTCGATGTGGGCGTGCTCGTCGAAGTACCGGGTGTCGACGTCGTCGCCGTACACGGTTCGGAAGGTCTTGGTCATCGCCGCGAACGAGGGTGCGAACGTGGCTTCGAGGTAGGCCATCCCGCCGATGTAGCGGAAGAAGTTCGTCCGCGCCCTGGTGACCTTGTAGAAGTAGTTGTTCCCGGCGATCCACGCCGGCAGGTAGAAGAACCAGTAGTGGTGCGGCTCGGTGTTCATGCCGACGCTGCGGCACAGCTCCGCGAAGAGCGTGCTGTGCTTGGCGTCGAAGACGCCGTATCCGAACTCGTCGATGAAGATCTTGAAGAGCTCGCTCTGCTCGTGTCCGAACGCACCGCCGAGGTTCTGCGACATGGCGGTCGCCTCGGTGAGCCCGTCGAGCGCCATCTGCGCGATCATCGTCTCGGCGGCCCGCTCCGGTTCCGCCGCCTCCTCGATGGCCCGCAGAACAGGCCGATCGGCGCTGGTGGCGTCGGCGATGGCGGCCGTGATGTGCGCCTCCAGCGCGTCGGTGTCCCACCGGCCGCTGGTCCGCACGGACGAATCGAGGAAGCCGAAGACGAAGCGCTCCGCGTCCTCGCGCGCGAATTCGGCGTTGCGCCGGGACGCGGAGTGGTAGAAGTCCTCGAATTCCCGCCGGCGGCCGGCGAGGCCCGATGCGGGGAGAAAGAGGGCGTCGCTCTCGTAGACGTTCATGAGCAGGCGGTTCGCCATCAGTCCGGAGTCGGAGAGCCATTCTGCTTCGGCGAGTGGTGATGCCCAGTCAACCCTGTCCAACCGCTGCGCGTCCAGGGGACGGTGGTAAGGGGTGGCCCGGATGAACGGCTCCGCGCTGGGACGATAACTTGATGTCGCGGAGAAATTCCGGATCGTGTTCTGGAGGGCGTCGAAACGGGTCGGTGCGTCGTCGATGGTCATGCGTGGCGACCTTTCCGTCGAGGCAACGGTGTGGGTCTCTATCGACCCGACCGGATCATGCCAGGCATGCGTCGCATGCGTTTCACACGGGCATCACGTGGCCCCCTTTCCCGCCGGAACTCGGCCGGATGCCGGTCGGCCCGGATCGGCGCGGGAAGCGGCTTCGACCGGGCGGTTCGCCGCCCCGGGACAATCGCCGATCCCGCGGTGGATCTTCCCGCCCCCGGAATCGCGCGGCCAGGGTCGGCCATCGCGAAGTAATCGCGTGGTGGAATCCCCGTATCGACGACGGTTGGAGGCGCGCCGTGAAGCTTCCGGCCGTGCGGGCCGGTCTCCGCGATCCGCTCACCCACCTGGTGGCTCACTCGTTCCAGTGACGCTGTGCTGCGGACCGGACACCCTTGTACGCAGCCGTGATACCCGACGCCGCTTCAGGGGTGTGCTCTTCGACACGGTGACGTATGGTCATGGAGTTCGATTCCCGGACGCCGTCCCAATGGCCGGGGGCGCCCATCGGGGCGGGGCGGGAGGTCGAACCGATGCCGAGCTCCTCCGGCCGTCGCGAGGCGGCCCCGGTCACTGGTCGCGGCCGGTCGGGATCGCGGTGGTATGCGGTTGGCGAGTCATGGAGGTGAGCAGTGCGCGATCCGACCCCGGCCGGTCACCGGAATCGATGTCCCGTGCACAGGAACCGCCGCTGATATCTCCTGACCCGCCGATCCCGGAGATTCTCCGGAAGCGTCGGCAATGGGATTCCCGTGTGAAATCCCAGCGGTACGGAACGATGAAAAAGAACCGGTTTTCCGAAGTTCGCGCGAATCGGCCGGTTCCGGGGACTCGAATGGATCTGTGGGTAATGATCGGGGAAGCCGTGAAGGCGAATATGGAACCGACAGGACGGCGCAGGATCTTGACACTCGGCGATTGCCGCGTCGACGGGTGCAGGGTGTCCAATGCCCGCGCGGTGGAGCTCGTCGTCGCCGTCGCACTCGCCGGAGGTTCGGCCCCGCGAGATTGGCTGATCTCGCAGCTCTTCGAGAAGGATCCCGCGCCCTCCAGCCTACCGACCCTCGCGATGCGCGCGAGGAATCTCGGCCTGGGCATCACCTATTCCGCCGATCGGCACGCCTACTCTCTGCAGAGCCCTGTGGAATGCGACATCATCGACCTGTTCGACCACGTGAAAACCGGTGATCTCGCCAAGGCGCTCGACCTCTACCGCGGGCCCTTCATGCCCAGGAGCCACAGCCCCTTCGCCACCGAGTTAAGGGCGAGCGCCGAATCCCTCGTGGCCGACGCGGTCGCCACCAATGGCGACCCGGTCCTCCTCCGCACGGCCGACCGCCTGATCAAGCACCCGGCCATCAGCAGACTGATCGTCTCCCTGGGAACCGACCCCATAGCCACCGCCCTCAGCCGTTCATGGCTCCTGGGACTCTGATCCATCCGAACCGCCGCGTCAGGCGAATCCGCGTCCCTGACGCGTGGTGAGGGTGCGGCGGGGCCGTCCGTCCGGGGGAGCCGTCATGCCGGACGCGGCACCACCCCTGCCCCTTCCACGCGCGACGACCCACACGGAACGAACCGAAGCCACATGATGCCAATCAGAAAACCAACACAAAGCTTTGTTCTCGGTTGTCCGTGTGTGTTTAACTGCTCCACGCTACGTTGCCCCCCGCGGCCCTCCCTCGTCCGGGCCGGCCGTACCCCCTACCGTTCTTGGAGACATCCTTGTCCGCGATCCGCAGAGGCATGGCCGTCGCATCGTCGATGGTCCTCGGCCTCGTCCTCACTGTCGGCCTCTCGGTCGCCGCCGCCTCCCCGGCCTCTGCCGCCGGGACCTTCCGGCTCTGCAACGTGGGCTCCGGGTACGTCGCCTCCGCGCAGTTCGCGGGCGGGTTCTCGACCTTCGTCGTCGGCTCCGGCGAGTGCACCAGCGTGAGCACCAACGGCGGTGAGAGCTTCCAGGTGACGATCACGAACTCCGGCGGGCGGAACAAGACCACCACCGCGTACCACATCCCGAGCGGCCGGAGCATGCAGTTCTCCACGGGCGGCACCTTCGCCGCCCCCCAGTTCACCCCTCAGGTCTACTAGGACTCCGCCGGTGTCGGACCCGGGCCGCGCACCGCGGCCCGGGTCTTCTCATGTGGCGAGGAGCGCGTCGGCCGCGGGTGATGCGAGCGAACGGCGCCCTATCGCCCTACCGCATCGGGAAGAACCCCAGCCGGGGGTGGCGTTCGCCCGCCAGGCGCTCGGTGTCGCTGCCCACGTAGAGGCCGTCGGCGGTCGAGGTCAGCGCCTCGGCGCCGTGGCCGCGGTCGCGGCCCGGGTTCCACGCCAGCGCCGAGCCGGTCGCCGGGTCCAGCGCCGCGATCCCGGAGCGCTCCACCGCCCCCGGGCCCTTGTCGCGGTCGCCTTCGGGGTTGTCCATCCAGCGCTGGTGCCCGCCGACGTAGACGGCGGCGCCGGTGGCCTCCACCGAGTAGAGGGAGTCGCCCCCGCTGTGGTTGACCCAGCTCGGCCGGGTGTCGCGGGTGTCGTCGTTCTCCCAGCGGGCGACGGTCTTGCACAGGCCGGGCTTGAGCTCGGGCCCGCCGGAGGTGGCCACCGCGAAGTAGGAGCCGTCGGGAGCGAAGTCGATCTGCCGGACGTAGGTGTGGATGTTCGAGTAGTCGCACGGGGCCGCGTAGGACTCGGTCGACCAGGACGACAGCCGCGCCGCCCCGGCCCCGGTGTCGATCGCCGCGATCTGGTAGCGCCGCTCGCCCTCCACCTTGGTGAACGTCCCGGCGATGACCAGGCGCCGCCCGTCCGGGCTCACCGCCAGTTCGCCGACCCGCAGCCTCCCGCGCCGCTGTTCGGCGATCGTGATGTCGAACGCGGGGTCGACGGCCCCGGTGCGCGCGTCGAGGCGGGCGAGCCCGGTCCTCGGGGTCCCGCTGATCCCGGTGAACGACCCGCCCACGTAGAGCGCGCCGCCGTGGGTCTCCAGCCGGTTGACGGAACCGTCGTCGGCGACCGCGCCGAACCCGTCGGCGGCCTCGCCGTCGCGCAGCGACAGCCGGGTCAGGCCGCGCCGGTCCTCGCCGTTGACCCGGCGGAAGCCGCCGCCGGCGACGACCGTGGAGCCGGGGCCCGCCGCGACCGAGACCACCATCCCGTCGATCTCGGGCGCGAAGGGCAGGAGCTCGCCGGTGGCGCGGTCGAAGGCGAAGATGTTGTGCCGGGTCTCGGCGGTGCCGCCCCCGGGACCGCTCACGCGGGTGAACTCGCCGCCCGCGACCATCACATCGCCCACTTGGGCGATGGACTTCACCACCCCGTCGAGCACCTGCGGCACGGCCCGGACCGGGCGGTCGGCGACGACCGACGTGTGCCGCGTGCCCGCTGCGGCGGGCACCGCCGTGAGCGGGACGGCGGAGATGAGCAGCAGGGTGCCGAAGGCGGCGGTGAGCGCCGCGCGCGTGCGTCGCACGGGTGAGAACTCCTGGTCCCAGGGGCGCCGCGCACCCCGTTATCACGATGAACTTCCGGACGATCACCGAACGTAATCGAACCGGGATCGGGATGGGTCGAAACCCGCCGAGGAGGGGGAAGAAATGGTCGTTCCCGATCGGGCGCGGCCATAGGCTGGGGCCATGACGCACGCCGAACTCGACAAGTCCCCCACGGACGTCGCCGCGATGTTCGACGACATCGCCGGCCGGTACGACCTGGTCAACGACGTCCTCTCCCTGGGACAGGACCGACTGTGGCGGCGTGCGACGGTCGGCGCGGTCGACGCCTTCAGCGGCGAGCTGGTGCTCGACCTCGCGGCCGGAACCGGAACCTCCTCGGAGTCCTTCACCGGCAAGGGGGCGCGGGTCATCGCCTGCGATTTCTCCCAGGGCATGCTGCGCGTCGGCGCCGAGCGCCGGGGCGGCGCGTCGCGGCGGGGGGTCACGTTCGTCGCGGGCGACGCGCTCGCGCTGCCGTTCGCCGACGAGACCTTCGACGCCGTGACGATCTCCTTCGGGCTGCGCAACGTCCAGGACGTCGAGCAGGCGCTGGGGGAGCTGCGCCGGGTCACCAAGATCGGTGGCAGGCTGGTGATCTGCGAGTTCAGCCACATCCCGGTCGGCGTGATCGACACCCTCTACCGCGGCTACCTCATGGCGGCGCTGCCGAAGATCGCCCGGGTGTTCACCGACAACACCGGCGCCTACGAGTACCTGTCGGAGTCGATCATGGACTGGCCCGACCAGGCGGCCCTCGCGGCGACCATCCAGTCCGCCGGCTGGTCCCAGGTGGCCTGGCGCAACCTCTCCATGGGCGTGGTGGCCCTGCACCGCGGCCACCGCCGCGCCTGACCCCCGGCGCCGCTCCCGACGCCTGACCGCCCCTCCCGGCGATCCCGCCCCCCGGCGACCCCGCGCCTCCCCTCTTCCGGCGGCCCGGCCCCGTCCCGCGTGACGTCGCGCGTTCCCGCCGCCGTCCCTTCCGGCTCCCCCTTGCGCGCGGCCCTGAGGAGGCCGGGTGGCGCCCGCCCGGACCCGGCGCGTGCCCCGGCCCGGCCGGATCGGCCGCCCCCTCCCGGCGTGATGAGGGCCACTCGGTGCCCGCGCCCGCCCCGTTTCCCTGCGGGAACGCCGTGGCCGCCCGGGTTCTCCACGGCCTCACGAAACAGCCACATTCATCGCTTTTGGTACTAAAGGATCATTTCGCCATTCAGGCAACATTTCGGGGCAAAACGCCCTTAGGTCATCCTTATTAGTCCAGGTAGTGGCTTTGTCATCCCGTTTGTCACAGAAACGGCATGATCAAGATGAATGGCCGCCAGGGGTCGCTCATGGGACCTGAAAGGTCTAGACTGCGGAGCGGAATCCTTGTGAAGTCCTTCACAAGCGTACGAGTCGTTTGTTACACCCGCCCCGACCAGCCCGACCACCGGTAGACGACCGACCAGAGCCGCACCACCCGCACCAGCCACGAAAGCGCACACCAGCGCACCCCCAAGCGCACAGCCGCGCGGAGCACGCCGAGGACCTAGCCGTGAGCGAGACAGCAGTCACCCACTCGTCCGACCGGGCCGTCCGGGACCGCCCCGACGCCGAGGCCGATGTCATCGTCGTGGGTGCGGGGCCCGCGGGCTCGACGACCGCGTACTACCTCGCGCAGGCCGGCCTGGACGTCCTCCTGCTGGAGAAGACGTCCTTCCCGCGCGAGAAGGTGTGCGGCGACGGACTCACCCCGCGAGCGGTCAAGCAGCTCACCGCCATGGGCATCGGCTTCGAGGACAAGGGCTGGATCAAGAACCACGGCCTGCGCATCATCGGCGGCGGGGTGCGGCTCGAACTCCCCTGGCCCGACCTCGCCGAATACCCCGGCTTCGGGCTCGTGCGCACCCGGATGGACTTCGACTCCATCCTCGCCGACCGCGCCCGCCAGGCCGGGGCGAACCTGCTGGAGCGCACCAACGTCACCGGCCCCGTGGTCGACCCCCGCAGCAACCGCATCGTCGGCGTGCACGCCAAGACCCCCGACGGAGAGCGCGCCACCTACCGCGCCCCGCTGGTCATCGCCGCCGACGGCAACTCCTCGCGCCTGTCCGTGGCCATGGGCATCCGCAAGCGCGACGACCGCCCCATGGGCGTGGCCGTGCGCACCTACTTCACCAGCCCCCGCCACGAGGACGACTTCCTGGAGTCCTGGCTGGAGCTCTGGGACAACACCGACGGCAAGGACGTCCTGCTGCCCGGCTACGGCTGGGTCTTCGGAGTCGGCGACGGCACCAGCAACGTCGGCCTGGGCATCCTCAACTCCACCCGCTCCTTCCAAGAGGTCGACTACCGCAAGCTGCTCCGCCGCTGGACCGCGAGCATGCCCGAGGAGTGGGGCTTCACCGAGGAGAACCAGCGCGGCCAGATCCGCGGCGCCGCCCTGCCCATGGGCTTCAACCGCACGCCGCACTACGCGCGCGGGCTGATGCTCGTCGGCGACGCCGGCGGCATGGTCAACCCGTTCAACGGCGAGGGGATCGCCTACGCGATGGAGGCCGGCGACATCGCCGCCGACGTCGTCATCCAGGCCCACGGCCGCACAACGCAGCAGCAGCGCGAACGCGCCCTCCTGCGCTACCCGCAGGTCCTCTCCGACGTCTACGGCGGGTACTACACGCTGGGCCGCTACTTCGTGAAGGCCATCGGCCAGCCCGAGCTGATGAAGTACGCCACCCGGTACGGCCTGCCGCAGCGCACGCTCATGCGGTTCATGCTGAAGATGCTGGCGAATCTCACCGAACCCAGTCGGGGCGACGCGATGGACCGCGTGATCAACGGCCTGTCCAAGATGGCGCCCGCGGCCTAGCCCGGCGATCCGCGACCCCCGAGGGATACCAGCGATGTCACCGCACGACGACCGGCCGAGCCGGTACGTGAAAGCAATCACAAGCGGGTGCGCCCCACCGGCGCCCGCCCGCCCCATCGGCTCGAAGGGGAACGGCTAGCAATGGAGCTGTACGCACCCGTATTCGTACTCGCCGGGATCGGCGCCGCGTTCGTGGTGGTCTCGATGGTGGCCGGAGCCGTCGCCGGGCCGAAGCGCTACAACCGCGCCAAGATGCAGGCCTACGAGTGCGGGATCGAGCCGACCCCCCAGCCCGCGGGCGGCGGCCGGTTCACGATCAAGTACTACCTCACGGCCATGCTCTTCATCGTCTTCGACATCGAGATCGTCTTCCTCTACCCGTGGGCCGTCCACTTCGACGCGCTGGGCCTGTTCGGGGTCATCGCGATGATCCTCTTCCTGGTGAACGTCTCGATCGCCTACGCCTACGAGTGGCGCCGCGGAGGGCTCGAATGGGAGTGACGGCAGTGACGGTGCGGACGGGGCCAGGGTGCGCCCACCGATCGGATGACCGCAAGCACAACGGGAAAGGGGGTTCAGCGCATGGGGATTGAGGAGAAACTGCCGAGCGGGGTCCTGCTCTCCACGGTCGAACAGGTCGCCGGGCTCGTCCGCAAGAGCTCGATGTGGCCGGCCACGTTCGGGCTGGCGTGCTGCGCCATCGAGATGATGTCCGCGGGCGGACCGCACTACGACCTCGCCAGGTACGGCATGGAGAAGTTCGGTGCCACGCCGCGCCAGGCCGACCTGATGATCGTGGCCGGCCGGGTCAGCCAGAAGATGGGACCCGTCCTCCGGCAGATCTACGACCAGATGCCCGAACCCAAATGGGTCATCGCCATGGGCGTCTGCTCCTCCAGCGGCGGCATGTTCAACAACTACGCCGTGATCCAGGGTGTCGACCACATCGTTCCCGTTGACATCTACCTCCCCGGTTGCCCGCCCCGCCCGGAAATGCTGTTCGACGCCGTGCTGAAGCTGCACGACAAGGTCCAGAACACCAAGCTGGGCCCGAACCGCCAGCGCGAGATCGACGAGGACGAGGAACGGATGCTGCGCAGGTCGCTCCCGCTCATAGAGAAGACCGAGGGGGCGGCCCCGTGAGCGCGAACGGCCATGAAGGCAAGCCTAACCTGAACGACGGGGAGAGTGCGGAGAATCTGCCCGCGAAGGCCGGTGAGCAACGTCTCAACGCGCCCGTGACCCGTACGGGCATGTTCGGCACCGGCTCCACCGGCGACACCTCCGGCTACGGGGGCCTCCTCGTACGCCGCCCCGACGCCCCCGGCTCGCAGCGCCCGTTCACCGACCCCGACGACCCCCGCACCGCGGGCTTCGACGCGATCGCCGACGCCCTGGAGCACGCGCTGGCCGACGCCCCCGCCGACTTCGGCGCGGTCGTGGAGCGCGTGGTCGTCGACCGCGGTGAACTCTGCTTCCACGTGCGCCGCGAATCGCTCCTGGACCTGATGACCCGGCTGCGCGACGACCCCGCCCTGCGGTTCGAGCTGTGCCTCGGGGTCGCCGGGGTGCACTACCCCGACGACACCGACCACGAGCTGCACGCGGTCTACCAGCTGCGCTCCCTCACCCACAACACCGAGATCCGGGTCGAGACCGCCTGCCCCGACGCCGACCCGCACGTGCCCTCCGTGGTCTCCGTGTACCCCACCTGCGACTGGCACGAGCGCGAGGCGTGGGACTTCTTCGGGATCGTCTTCGACGGCCACCCGGCCCTCACCCGCATCCAGATGCCGGACGACTGGCACGGGCACCCCCAGCGCAAGGACTACCCCCTCGGCGGGATCCCCGTGGAGTACCGCGGCGCCAGCATCCCGCCGCCCGACGAGCGGAGGTCCTACAAGTGACCACCACTGACGCGACGAGGGAGAGGGGAGCCGGGTCATGAGCCCTACTGCGAAGCTCACCGAGGAGTACGTCGACGCCTCGGGAGGAGACTGGGACGAGGTCGTCGCGGCCGCCCAGGCCGGCGGCGCCGAGCGGCTGGTGGTGAACATGGGCCCCCAGCACCCCTCCACGCACGGGGTGCTGCGGCTCATCCTCACCCTCGACGGCGAGACCGTCACCGAGGCGCGGGTCGGGATCGGCTACCTGCACACCGGGATCGAGAAGAACATGGAATACCGGACGTGGACCCAGGGGACCACGTTCGTGACCCGCATGGACTACCTCACGCCGCTGTTCAACGAGGCCGCCTACTGCCTGTCGGTCGAACGGCTGCTCGGCATCACCGACCGCATCCCCGAGCGGGCCACGGTCATCCGGGTGCTGATGATGGAGCTCAACCGGATCTCCTCGCACTTCGTCGCGATGGCGACGTTCGGCATGGAGCTGGGCGCAACCACCATCATGACCAACGGCTTCCGCGAGCGCGAGATGGTCCTGGACATCTTCGAGCTCATCACCGGCCTGCGGATGAACCACGCCTACATCCGCCCCGGCGGGGTCTCCCAGGACCTCCCCGACGGCGCCGTGGGCAAGATCCGCGAACTCCTCACCGACATGCCCAAGCGCATCGCGGACATGCGCAAGCTCCTCGACGCCAACCCCCTCTTCCTCGCCCGCACCCGCGACGTCGCCTACCTCGACCTCGCCGGGTGCATGGCGCTGGGGGTCACCGGCCCGATGCTGCGCGCCTCGGGCCTGGCCTGGGACCTGCGCAAGGCCAAGCCCTACTGCGGCTACGAGACCTACGACTTCGACATCCCGGTCTCCGACGGCTGCGACGTCTACGCCCGCTACCGGGTGCGCATGGCCGAGCTGGAACAGAGCATGCGGATCATCGAGCAGTGCCTGGACCGGCTGGAGCCGGGCCCGGTCATGATCGACGACGCCAAGATCGGCTGGCCCGCCAAGCTCGCCCTCGGCCCCGACGGCCTCGGCAACTCCCCGGACCACATCGCCCACATCATGGGCGGGTCCATGGAGGCGCTGATCCACCACTTCAAGCTCGTCACCGAGGGCTTCCGGGTCCCCGCCGGGCAGGCGTACGCGGCGGTGGAGAGCGCAAAGGGCGAGCTGGGCTGCTTCTCCGTCAGCGAGGGCGGCACGCGCCCGCACCGGGTGCACTTCCGCGACCCGTCCTTCACCCACCTCCAAGCGGTGGCGGCCCTGTGCGAAGGCGGCACGGTGGCCGACGTCATCGCGGCGGTGGCCAGCATCGACCCTGTGATGGGAGGGGTGGACCGGTGAGTACCCCCGTGTTCTCCGACGAGATCCGCGCGCGGCTGGAGGTCGACGCCAAGGAGATCATCGCGCGCTACCCGCGCGAGCGCTCGGCGCTCCTGCCGCTGCTGCACCTGGTGCAGGCCGAGGAGGGGTTCGTCAGCACCAAGGGCATCCGCTTCTGCGCCGACCAGCTCGGCCTGACCACCGCCGAGGTCACCGCCGTGGTGACCTTCTACACGATGTACAAGCGCCGGCCCACCGGCGAGTACCACGTGGGCGTGTGCACCAACACGCTGTGCGCGGTCATGGGCGGCGACGAGATCTTCTCCGCCCTCAAGGACCACCTCGGCGTGGGCAACGACCAGGCCACCGACGACGGCAAGGTCTCGGTGGAGCACATCGAGTGCAACGCGGCCTGCGACTTCGCGCCGGTCGTGATGGTCAACTGGGAGTTCTTCGACAACCAGACGCCCGAATCCGCCAAGCGCCTGGTCGACGACCTGCGCCTGGGCAAGGACGTCACCCCCACCCGGGGCCCCGACCGCCTCTGCACGTGGAAGGAGGCGTCCCGCGTCCTCGCCGGGTTCCCCGACGGCCGCGCGACCGAAGGCCCCCAGGCGGGCGAGCCCTCGCTCACCGGGCTGCGCCTGGCGCGCGAGCGCGGGTGGACCGCGCCGGACCCGGCGAACCTGCCCGCCAAGGACGCGCAGGAAGGCGGCGCCACCTCATGAGCACGCTGACTCCCATCCTCTCCGCCAACTGGGACCGGAGCGACTCCTTCACCCTGGAGAGCTACCGGTCCACCGGTGGCTACCAGGCGCTGCGCAAGGCGGTGGCGATGGAGCCCGGGGCCCTGGTCGACCTCGTCAAGGCATCGGGCCTGCGCGGGCGCGGCGGGGCCGGGTTCCCGACCGGGATGAAGTGGGGCTTCCTGCCGAAGGACAACCCCAACCCGCGCTACCTGGTGGTCAACGCCGACGAGTCCGAGCCGGGCACCTGCAAGGACATCCCGCTCATGCTCGCCAACCCGCACGCGCTGATCGAGGGCGTGGCGATCTCCGCCTACGCGATCAACTGCTCCCAGGCGTTCATCTACGTGCGCGGCGAGGTGCTGCACGTCATCCGCCGGCTGCGGCACGCGGTCGCCGAAGCCTACGAGGCCGGCCTGCTGGGCAAGGGCATCCTCGGCACCGCGTTCGACCTGGAGGTCGTGGTCCACTCCGGCGCCGGCGCCTACATCTGCGGCGAGGAGACCGCACTGCTGGACTCCCTGGAGGGCTATCGCGGGCAGCCGCGGCTCAAGCCCCCGTTCCCCGCGGTGGCCGGGCTCTACGCGTCGCCCACGGTGGTCAACAACGTGGAGTCCATCGCCAGCGTCCCCAGCATCGTGGACAACGGCGCCGACTGGTTCACCTCCATGGGCACCGAGAAGTCCGCCGGGTTCGGCTTCTTCTCCCTGTCCGGGCACGTCACCCGCCCCGGCCAGTACGAGGCGCCGCTCGGCATCACGCTGCGCGAACTCCTCGACATGGCGGGCGGGATCCGCACCGGCCACGCGCTGAAGTTCTGGACCCCGGGCGGCTCGTCCACCCCGATCTTCACCGACGAGCACCTCGACACGCCGCTGGACTTCGAGTCGGTCGGCGCCGCGGGGTCGATGCTCGGCACCCGCGCGCTCCAGATCTTCGACGAGACCACCTGCGTCGTCCGGGCCGTGGGCCGGTGGATCGCGTTCTACGCCCACGAGTCCTGCGGCAAGTGCACGCCCTGCCGCGAGGGCAACTTCTGGATGGTCCAGGTACTGGACCGGCTGGAGAACGGCGAGGGCACCGAGGCCGACCTCGACAAGCTGCTGGACATCTGCGACAACCTGCTCGGCCGCTCCTTCTGCGCGCTGGGCGACGGCGCCGCGAGCCCCGTCATGTCGTCGATCAAGTACTTCCGGCAGGAGTACATCGACCATGTCGAGCAGGGCGGCTGCCCGTTCGACCACGCGAAATCGACCGTGTGGGGCGGGGGCGCATGAGCACCGTGCTGCGGACAGGAGAGGAGGGCGAGCGATGACCGTCGCGACCAATACGACATCGGGCGGAGTGCCCGCCGTACCGCCGGAGGACCTCGTCACCGTCACCATCGACGGGTTCCAGATCCAGGTCCCCAAGGGGACGCTGGTCATCCGGGCCGCGGAGCTGCTGGGCATCCAGATCCCCCGCTTCTGCGACCACCCGCTGCTCGACCCGGTGGGCGCCTGCCGCCAGTGCCTGGTCGAGATCCCCGACATGGGCAACGGCCGGGGCATGCCCAAGCCGCAGGCGTCCTGCACCATCACGGTCATGGACGGCATGGTCGTGCAGACCCACCTGACCTCGCCCGTGGCCGAGAAGGCCCAGCGCGGGATCATGGAGTTCCTGCTGATCAACCACCCGCTGGACTGCCCGGTCTGCGACAAGGGCGGCGAGTGCCCGCTCCAGAACCAGGCGATGTCCCACGGGGCGGGCGAGACCCGATTCACCGACGTCAAGCGGACCTTCCCCAAGCCGATCCCGCTGTCGACCGAGGTGCTGCTCGACCGCGAGCGCTGCATCCAGTGCGCCCGCTGCACCCGGTTCTCCGCGCAGATCGCCGGCGACCCGTTCATCGAGCTGCTGGAGCGGGGCGCCGATGAACAGGTCGGCATCGCCGAAGGCGAGCCCTTCCAGTCCTACTTCTCCGGCAACACGGTGCAGATCTGCCCGGTGGGCGCGCTCACCGGCGCCGCGTACCGGTTCCGGTCGCGCCCCTTCGACCTGGTGAGCACGCCCAGCGTGTGCGAGCACTGCGCCTCGGGGTGCGCCCAGCGCACCGACCACCGGCGCGGCAAGGTCACCCGCCGGCTCGCCGGCGACGACCCCCGCGTGAACGAGGAGTGGAACTGCGACAAGGGGCGGTGGGCGTTCACCTACGCCAGCCGCCCCGACCGGCTCACCCACCCCCTCGTCCGCGACGAGGACAGCCGCGCCCTGGAGGTCGCCTCCTGGACCGAGGCCGTGACCATGGCCGCCCGCGGCCTGGAGCGCGCCCGCGGCCGGGTCGGCGTCCTCACCGGGGGCCGCCTCACCGTCGAGGACGCCTACGCCTACGCCAAGTTCACCCGGATCGCGCTGCGCGGCAACGACATCGACATGCGGGCCCGCGCCAACAGCGACGAGGAGGCCGACTTCCTGGCGGCGCGCGTCGCCGGGACCGGCATCACGGTCGACTACGACCGCCTGGAGAACGCCCCAGCGGTGCTGCTCGCCGGGTTCGAGCCCGAGGACGAGTCGCCCCTCGTCTTCCTGCGGCTGCGCAAGGCGGTCCGCAAGAACGGCACCCGCGTCCACTCCATCGCCGCCTTCGCCAGCCGCGGCCTCACCAAGACCGGCGGCACGCTGATCCCGGCCGCGCCCGGCGCCGAGGCGCGCACGCTCGACCGGATCGACGAGATCTCGCCCGAGACCCTGGAGGACCTGCGCGCCGACGGCGCCGTCATCCTCGCCGGGGAGCGCCTCGCCGAGACCCCCGGGGCGCTGTCGTCGGTCACCCGGCTGGCCGACCGCACCGGCGCCGCGCTGGCGTGGGTGCCGCGCCGGGCCGGGGAGCGCGGTGCGGTCGAGGCCGGCGCGCTGCCCAACCTGCTGCCCGGCGGGCGGCCCGTCGCCGACGCCACCGCCCGCGCCGAGGTCGCCCGGGCATGGGGCGTGGCCTCGCTGTCCGGACGGGAGGGACGCGGCACCGACGAGATCATCGCCGCGGCGGCCGACGGCCGCATCGACGCCCTGGTCATCGCGGGCGTCGACCTCGACGACCTGCCCGACCCGGCCGCCGCGCGCGCGGCGCTCGCCCGCGTGCCGTTCATCGTCAGCCTGGAGCTGCGCGCGAGCAACGCCACCGACCGGGCCGACGTCGTCCTACCGGTCGCGGCGGTCGCCGAGAAGTCCGGCACCTTCCTGGACTGGGAGGGGCGCGAACGGCCCTTCGGCGACGCGCTGAAGGTCCCCGGCGCACTCTCCGACCTGCGGGTCCTGTCGGCCATCGCCGACGAGATGGACGTGCACCTGGGGCTGCCCGACTCCGCCGCCGCCCGCGCCGAGCTGGCGGCGCTGGGCGCCTGGACCGGGGAGCGGGTCCCCGACCCGCTGACCCGGCCCGCCGAACCGCCCGCCCCCGGCACCGGCCGGGCGGTGCTGGCCACCTGGCGCCAGCTCCTGGGCAACGGCCGGATGGAGGACGGCGAGCCCTACCTCGCCGGGACCGCCCGGGCGCCCATGGCCCGCGTCTCGGCCGCCACCGCGGCCGCGATCGGCCTGCCCGACGGCGGCCTGCTCCGCGTGACCGGAGCGGCCGGCTCGGTCGGCGTTCCCGCCGTGGTCGCCGAGATGCCCGACGGCGTGGTCTGGCTGCCCGCCAACTCCCGCGACTGCGACGTCCGCCGCGACCTCGGTGCGGCCGCGGGGACGATCGTCGGCATCAGTGCCGGCACCGCCGACGCAGAAGGGAGCGGAGCGTGACGACGCACGTCGCCGCGGCCGGCGCCGTGCTGGCCGCCGAACCCGGGCTCGACGCCTTCGGCAACGACCCGTGGTGGATCACGCTGATCAAGGCGCTCGTCGCCTTCGTCTTCCTCATGGTCTGCGTGCTGATGATGATCATGGCCGACCGCAAGGTCATGGGCCGGATGCAGCAGCGGCACGGGCCCAACCGCTTCGGCCCTTGGGGGCTCCTCCAGTCGCTGGCCGACGGCGTGAAGCTGTCCCTCAAGGAGGACCTGATCCCGCGCGGCGTCGACCGCGCGGTCTACATCGCGGCGCCGATGATCGCCGCGGTCCCGGCGTTCATCGCGTTCTCGGTGATCCCGGTCGGCCCCGAGGTGAGCATCTTCGGGGTCGTCACCCCGTTGCAGCTCACCGACCTGCCGATCGCCGCGCTGCTGGTGCTGGCCACGGCCGCCGTCGGCGTCTACGGGATCGTCCTCGGCGGCTGGGCATCGCAGTCGCCGTACGCCCTGCTGGGCGGCCTGCGCGCGTCCGCACAGGTCATCAGCTACGAGATCGCGATGGGCCTGTCATTCGTCGCGGTGTTCATCTACTCGGGCACGCTGACCACATCGGGCATCGTCGAGGCCCAGAACCCGGTCTGGTTCGGCCTCATCCTCTTCCCGTCGTTCCTGATCTACCTGGTCACGATGGTGGGGGAGACCAACCGGCTGCCGTTCGACCTCGCCGAGGGCGAGGGCGAGATCGTCGGCGGGTTCATGACCGAGTACGGGTCGATGAAGTTCACCATGTTCTTCCTCGCCGAGTACGTGAACATGGTGACCGTCGCCGCCATCTCGGTCACCTTCTTCCTCGGCGGGTACCTGGCGCCGCCGCCCATCACCGCGTTCTGGCCCGGCGCCAACGAGGGCTGGTGGCCGGTGCTGTGGTGGCTCGGCAAGTTCCTGGTCGTGATGTTCCTGTTCATCTGGGTGCGCGGCAGCCTGCCCCGGGTCCGCTACGACCAGCTCATGCAGCTCGGCTGGAAGGTCCTCATCCCCGTGCAGCTGGTGTGGATCACCGCCGTGGCCGTGATGCGCATCCTCCAGAACGAGGGCGCCCCGACGGTCGCGGTCGGCGCCGTGGCCGTGGGATTCGTGGCGGTGGTCGGCGCTGCGCTCTACGCCGGCGCCCGGTCGGCGGCGCGCCGCCGCCAGGCCGAGGCCGAGGAGGCCGCCGAGGAGCTGCGGCTCATGCGCGAGGACCCGACGTACGGCGGGTTCCCCGTACCGCCTCCGACCGCGCCGCACTACGGCAGCAGTGTCCCGGCCGAGGCACCCCGACTGAACCGACCGGCCCCGACCGGAAAGCGTGAGGAGGTTACCGGTGCTTGACTGGCTCAACCCCGTGAAGGGGTTCGGCGTCACCTTCCACACGATGTTCAAGAAGGTGCCGACCGTCGAGTACCCCGAGGTGCAGCGCCCCACCGCGCCGCGCTTCCACGGGCGCCACCAGCTCAACCGCTGGTCCGACGGCCTGGAGAAGTGCATCGGCTGCGAGCTGTGCGCCTGGGCCTGTCCGGCCGACGCCATCTATGTGGAGGGCGGCGACAACACCGAGGATCAGCGGTTCTCCCCGGGGGAGCGCTACGGCCGGGTGTACCAGATCAACTATCTGCGGTGCATCCTGTGCGGCCTGTGCGTCGAGGCGTGCCCCACGCGGGCGCTGACCATGACCAACGAGTACGAGTTGGCCGACAGCGAGCGCGAGAGCCTGATCTGGACCAAGGAGCAGCTCCTCGCCCCCCTGCTGGAGGGCATGGAGCAGCCGCCGCACCCCATGCGCCTCGGCGACACCGAGGAGGACTACTACCGGTCCGGGCGCACCGCGCCGGCGCCGAACGGCGCTGAGAGCGGGGGGACCCCATGACCGAGAGCGCAGTGTTCTGGGTGCTCGGCGCCGTCATCGTCCTCTGCGCCATCGGGGTGGTGTTCAGCCGCAAGGCCGTGCACTCCGCCGTGATGATGGCCGGCGTGATGCTCGGGCTGGCGATCTTCTACGGCATGAACGAAGCCCCGTTCCTGATGGTCGTGCAGATCGTCGTCTACACCGGCGCGGTGCTGATGCTCTTCCTGTTCGTGCTGATGCTCGTGGGCGTCAGCTCGGCGGACTCCCTGGTCGAGACCATCCGCGGGCAGCGCATGCTCACCGCCGTCGTCGCCATCTGCTTCCTGGGCGCCCTGGCCCTGGGCCTGACGCGCATCAGCGCGGGCGCGCCCGAGGGGCTGGGCGCCGGGGTGGCCGCGGCGGGCGGCAACGTCCCGTGGATCGCCGGCGAGGTCATCTACCGCTACGTCATCGCGTTCGAGGCCACCGGGGCGCTGCTCATCACCGCGGTGCTGGGCGCGCTGGTGCTGGCCCACTCCACGCGCATCAAGAAGCGCCGCACGCAGCGGGAGATCTCCCGCGAGCGCATCCGCGGCGACCACCCCACCCCGCTGCCGGGGCCGGGCACCTACGCGCGGCACAACGCCATCGACATGCCGGCGCTGCTGCCCGACGGCTCGGTGTCGTCGCTCTCCCTCAACCCGGTGCTCGCCGCGCGCGACCCGGAGCTGCAATCGGACGTCCCCCGCGACGTCCAGCAGGGGCGGATCCCGCTGGCCGGCAGCGCGTCGGACTCCACGCGGTCCAAGGAGGGCGACCCCGAGGGCGTGCAGCCCGAGGCCGAAGAACGGGAGGCGGAGCGCTCGTGGACCCGATGAACTACATCGTGCTGGCCGCGATCGTGTTCACCATCGGCGCCGTCGGCGTGCTGGTGCGGCGCAACGCGATCATCGTCTTCATGTGCGTGGAACTGATGCTCAACGCCTGCAACCTGGCGCTGGTCGCGTTCGCGCGGATGCACGGCGACATCGAAGGCCAGGTCATCGCGTTCTTCGTGATGGTCGTGGCCGCCGCAGAGGTCGTCGTGGGGCTGGCGATCATCATGCAGATCTTCCGGACCCGCAGGTCGGCGTCTGTCGATGACGCCAACCTGCTCAAGCACTAGAAGGCGACGTGGCTGTGTCTGACGTATACCTCGCCGCCGAGCAGCACGCGATCACCACGGAAGCGAGCGGGGCGATCCTGGGCAACGCCTGGCTGCTGATCGCCTTCCCGCTCCTGGGCGCCGCGATCCTGCTGCTGGGCGGCCGACGCACCGACCGCTGGGGCCACCTGCTGGCCACCGCCCTCCCCCTGGCGAGCTTCGCCTGGGCGGTGGTGGCACTGGTCCAGCTCATCGGCATGCCGGCCGAAGAGCGGAGCCTGTCCGTCCCGGTCTACACCTGGTTCTCCGTCGGCGACTTCACCATCGACGTGAGCCTGCTCCTGGACCCGCTGTCGATCAGCTTCGTCCTGCTGATCACCGGCGTCGGCTCGCTCATCCACATCTACTCCATCGGCTACATGGCCCACGACGAGGGGCGGCGGCGGTTCTTCGCCTACCTCAACCTGTTCGTGGCCGCCATGCTGGTGCTGGTGCTGGCCGACAACTTCGCGCTGCTGTTCCTCGGCTGGGAGGGCGTCGGCCTCGCCTCCTACCTGCTCATCGGGTTCTGGCAGTACAAGGACTCCGCGGCGGCCGCCGCCAAGAAGGCGTTCCTGATCAACCGGGTCGGCGACATGGGCCTGCTGATCGCGATCATGCTGATGTTCACCACCTTCGGCACGGTCGCCTACAGCGAGGTGCTGGGCGCCTCGACCGAGGCCACCCAGGGCGTCATGACCGCCATCGGGCTGCTGCTCCTGCTCGGCGCGTGCGGCAAGTCGGCGCAGCTGCCGCTGCAGGCCTGGCTGCTGGACGCCATGGAGGGCCCCACCCCGGTGTCCGCGCTGATCCACGCGGCCACCATGGTCACCGCCGGCGTCTACCTCATCGTCCGCTCCGGCCCGGTGTTCGAGGCGGCCCCGGCCGCGCAGCTCACCGTGGCCATCGTCGGCGCCGCCACCCTGCTCGCCGGTGCGATCATCGGGTGCGCCAAGGACGACATCAAGAAGGGCCTGGCCGGCTCCACGATGAGCCAGATCGGCTACATGACGCTGGCCGCCGGGCTCGGGCCCGCCGGCTACGCGGTGGCGATCGCCCACCTGGTCACGCACGGCTTCTTCAAGGCCGGGCTGTTCCTCGGGGCCGGGTCGGTCATGCACGGCATGAACGACGAGGTCGACATGCGCAAGTACGGCGGGCTGCGCAAGGCCATGCCGATCACCTTCGTGACCTTCGGCCTGGGCTACCTCGCCATCATCGGCTTCCCGTTCATGTCGGGCTGGTGGACCAAGGAGGGCATCATCGAGGCCGCCTTCGCCAGCGGTGGCACCAGCGGGCTGATCCTGGGCGGCGCGGCGCTCCTGGGCGCCGGGCTCACCGCGTTCTACATGACCCGCATGATGATCATGACGTTCTTCGGGGAGAAGCGCTGGGCCGAGGGCACCCACCCGCACGAGTCCCCGGCGTCGATGACGGTGCCGATGATCGTGCTGGCGGCGGGGTCGGTCCTGCTCGGCGCGATCCTGGTGTTCGGCTACCGGTTCGCGGCCTTCCTCGAACCCGCCGTCGGCGCGCCCGACGACCACCACGAGTTCAGCCTCGCCACCATGCTCACGAGCGTCCCCAGCCTCGCGGCCCTGGGCCTGATGGTGGCCGGCGTCGCGGTGGCGTGGTTCATGTACGGGCGCCGCCCGGTTCCGCGGACCGCCCCGGCCGGCAACTTCGTCACGGTGGCGGCGAGCAACGAGCTGTACGGCAACGAGATCAACGAGGGGCTGTTCACGCGCCCCGGCCAGGTGCTGACCAAGGCCCTGGTCGCCTTCGACACCAAGGTGGTCGACGGCCTGGTCAACGGGATCGGGTCGAGCGTGCGCGAGAGCTCCGAGGGGCTGCGCGGCGCCCAGACCGGGTTCGCCCGGACCTACGCACTGACGATGCTGTTCGGGGCCGTCATCGTCGTCGCAACGCTGGCTGTGAGGATCTGATGACCGACATCCCCTGGCTCACCCTCGCCATCGCGCTGCCCGCCCTGGGCGGCCTGGGCGTGGCGCTGCTGCCGCGCGAAAAGGCGGAGCTGGCCAAGCGCGTGACCCTGGGCGTCACGCTGGCCACGCTGGTCCTGGTCGCCGCCATGGCGTCGGCGTTCGTCCCGACGTCGGCCGAGCGCCTCCAGTTCACCGAGGTCTACCCGTGGATCCCGCGGTTCGGCGTGAGCTACGCGGTCGGCGTGGACGGCATCGCCCTGCTGCTGATCCTGATGTCGGCGGTGCTGGTGCCCCTGGTGGTGCTGGCCGCGTGGCGGGAGAACGACGACGCCGACGACCGCGGCAAGGGCTACTTCGCGCTGATCCTGGTGCTCGAAGCGATGATGATCGGGGTCTTCGCGGCCACCGACGTCTTCCTGTTCTACGTGTTCTTCGAGGCCATGCTGATCCCGGTCTACTTCATGATCGGGCGCTACGGCCGCGGCGACGGCCGCCGCCGCGCGGCGGTGAAGTTCCTGCTCTACAGCCTGTTCGGCGGGCTGCTCATGCTGGTCGCCGTCATCGGGGTCTACGTCTACGGCGGCACGTTCCTGTGGAGCGACCTGGTCGGGCCCGAGGGCGGCCTGGCCGGCCTCGACACGTCGGTGGCCCGCTGGCTGTTCCTCGGCTTCTTCATCGCCTTCGCGATCAAGGCGCCGATGTGGCCGCTGCACACCTGGCTGCCCTCGGCGGCCGGCTCGTCGCGGCCCGGCACCGCCGTGCTGCTGGTCGGCGTGCTCGACAAGGTCGGCACCTACGGCATGCTGCGCTACTGCCTGGAGCTGTTCCCCGAGGCGTCGGCGTGGTTCGTCTGGCCGGTCCTGGTGCTGAGCGTGATCAGCATCGTCTACGGGGCGATCCTGGCGATCGGGCAGAGCGACATGCTCCGCCTCATCGCCTACACCTCGGTCTCCCACTTCGGGTTCATCACCCTGGGCATCTTCGCGATGACCTCCCAGGGCCAGTCCGGGGCCTCGCTCTACATGGTCAACCACGGCTTCGCGACCGGGGCGCTGTTCCTGGTCGTGGGCTTCCTCATCGCGCGGCGCGGCTCGGCGCAGATCGCCGACTACCGGGGCGTGCAGAAGGTGGCGCCGGTGCTGGCCGGGTCGTTCCTGGTGGCCGGCCTGGCGGGGCTCGCCCTGCCGGGGCTGTCGCCGTTCGTCAGCGAGTTCCTGGTGTTCATCGGGACGTTCGCCGCCTACCCCGTCCCGGCGGTCATCGCCGCCATCGGCGTGGTGCTGGCCGCGCTCTACATCCTGTGGATGTACCAGCGCACCATGACCGGGCCCACGCCCGAATCGCTGGCGAAGCTGCGCGACCTGTCCAAGCGGGAGGTGTGGGCGGTCGCCCCGCTGCTCGCGCTGATCGTGGTCTTCGGCGTCTACCCGCAGCCGCTGCTGAACGTCATCAACCCCGCGGTCGCGGAGACCATGCGGCAGGTCGGCACCACCGACCCCGCGCCGGAGATCGACGCCGCCGGCCTGAGCGCCGAAGGCCAGGAAGGAGAGACCGAGTGATCCCCGCGATCCACCCGGCGCCCGCCGCGGCCCTCGCCGCGCCGACGATCACCGAGGCGCCCCCGCACATCGACTACTGGCTGCTGTCCCCGATGCTGGTGGTCTTCGCCGCCGCCGTGGCCGGGGTGCTCATCGAGGCGTTCGTGCCCCAGGCCCGCCGACGCACCGTCCAGTTCGTGCTGGCGCTGGCCGCCCTGGCCGCGGCGTTCGTGCTCACGGTGCTCCAGGTCGGCTCGCTGCCGCCCGGCGAGGCCGGCGTCACGCTGGCCATGGGCAGCGTCGCGGTCGACCGGGTCGCGCTGTTCCTCCAGGGGACCGTCCTGGTCCTGGCGGTGATCAGCCTGCTGCTCATCGCCGAGAACCGGCGCGGTGAGAGCGCGTTCGCCGCGCAGGCGGCCACGGTGCCCGGGAGCGAGGAGGAGCGCGGCCACGTCCTCGCGGGGTCGCAGCACACCGAGGTCTACCCGCTGGTGATGTTCGCGGTGCTGGGCATGCAGCTGTTCCCGGCGGCCAACGACTTCCTGACGATGTTCATCGCGCTGGAGGTGCTGAGCCTCCCGCTGTACCTGCTCTGCGGGCTGGCCCGGCGCCGGCGGCTGTTCTCCCAGGAAGCGGCGGTCAAGTACTTCCTGCTGGGGGCGTTCTCCTCGGCGTTCTTCCTGTTCGGCATCGCGCTGGTGTACGGCTACGTCGGCTCGGTCAACTTCGCCGACGTCAACGACGTCGTCACGTCGGGGACCTCCCCGCTGTTCGGCGAGGGCGGCGAGGCGGTGCTGCTCATCGGGATCGGCCTGGTGGGCGTGGGCCTGCTGTTCAAGGTCGGCGCGGTCCCCTTCCACAACTGGAAGCCGGACGTGTACCAGGGCGCCCCGACCCCCATCACGGCGCTGATGGCCTCCTGCACGCTGGTCGCGGCGTTCGGCGCGCTGCTGCGCGTGTTCTACTCGGCGTTCGGCGGCTCGGTGGAGCAGTGGCGGCCCATGCTGTGGGTGGTGGCCATCCTCACCATGGTGCTCGCCGCCGTCGTCGCGGTCACCCAGCGCGACATCAAGCGGCTGCTGGCCTACTCCTCGGTCGTGCACGCCGGGTTCGTGCTGACCGCGGTCGTCGCCGCCAGCCCCGAGGGCGTCGCGGGCGCCATGTTCTACCTGGCCGCCTACGGGTTCACCACGATCGGCGCGTTCGCCGTGGTCACCCTCGTGCGCACGCACGAGACCGGGCCGGAGGCAGGGGAGCTGACCCAGTGGGCCGGTCTGGGGCGCACCTCGCCGATGCTCGCGGGCGCGCTGGCGCTGTTCCTGCTGGCCTTCGCGGGTATTCCGCTCACGAGCGGGTTCATCGGCAAGTTCGCCGTGTTCCAGGCGGCGATGGCCGCGGGGGCCACCCCGCTGGTCGTCGTCGGCGTGCTCAGCAGCGCGGTCACGGCGTTCTTCTACGTGCGCATCATCGTGCTGATGTTCTTCGCCGAACCGGCGGAGGCCGGTCCGAAGGTGGTCAGGGCCGGAGCCCTCACCGGATCGGCCATTGTCGTGGGCGTCGCCGCGACGTTCCTGCTCGGCGTGTTCCCCACGCCGGTCCTGGACAACCTCGTTCCCCAGCCCGGGCAGGAGGGAGCCGAGCCGGCTGCGGCCACGGCGGACGGGTTCACCCGGTAACGTCGGGGGCCCGGGGCGCGGCTTTGGCTGTTGAATCCGGGTCCGCTAACTTGGCAGTCGGATTATGTTCATCCCGAGAGCGCGCGATATGTCCGGTTGGATATATCGCGCGCCGTTGACATGTGGAGCTTTCAGGTGAGCGGTGCTGTCCCGAGCGGTTTCCTCGCTCTGCCGAGTGTCGACGCCGACCTCGCCCGGGAGGTCCAGGACTCCCTCGACCAGGTCGAGAAGGTCCTGCGCGAGGCGGTCGCGGCGAGCGACCCCATCCTGACCGATGCAGCCGGCCACCTGGTCTCCGCCGGCGGCAAGCGGTTCCGCGCCACGCTCGTCCTGCTGGCGTCGTATTTCGGCGACCCCGCGGCGCCCGACCTCGTCCGCGCCGCCGCCGTGGTGGAGCTGACCCACGTCGCCACCCTCTACCACGACGACGTCATGGACGAGGCCGAGCTGCGCCGCGGCGAGCCCAGCGCCAACCAGATCTGGGGCAACACCGTGGCGATCCTCGCGGGCGACTACGTCTTCGCCCGCGCCTCGGAGATGCTCGCCGACCTCGGCACCGAGGCGGTGCGCATGCAGGCGCGCACCTTCGGCCGCCTGGTGCAGGGGCAGATCCTGGAGACCTCCGGCCCGCGCGAGGGCACCGACCCGCTGACCCACTACACCAACGTCATCGCCGACAAGACCGCGTCGCTCATCGCGGCCTCCGCGGAGTTCGGCGCCACCTTCGGCAAGGCCGAGCCCGAGACCATCGAGACCATCACCCGGGCCTGCGACGCGCTGGGCATGGCGTTCCAGCTGTCCGACGACATCCTCGACGTCAGCAGCGACACCGCGGAGTCGGGCAAGGTCCCCGGAACCGACCTGCGCGAGGGCGTCCTCACCCTGCCGATGTTCTACGCGCTGCGCAGCACCGACCCCGCCGACGAACGGCTGCGCGGGCTGCTCGGCCGGCCGCTGGACGACGACGAGACCGCCGAGGCGCTGCGGCTGCTGCGCGCCCACCCGGCCATGGAGCAGGCGCGCGCCTCGATGCGCGGATGGGCCGACAGGGCCCGGACCGAACTCGCCTCCCTGCCCGTGGGCCGGGCGCGCACCGCGTTCGAAGCGCTCTGCGACTACGTGGTCGAACGCACCGGCTGACCGCCACCACGCCCTTCCCGAGGCCCCGGTAACGCCGGGGTCTGATCTTGGTCATGCGCCGACAACCGCCGCATGCCCGCCCCTCCCATGGGCATGCGCGCCCGTTGGCGGCGGAGCCGCCGCCGACAGACGGCAGGGCGGGCAAAGGGGAGCGTGGGGCAGTGGCGGTTGACAACGGGGCGGAGTGGCTCATCGGGCACCGGCTCCTTGACCGGGACGGCAGCAGCGTCGGCAGGATCGGCCAGGTCTTCTACGACGACCAGACCGACGCGCCGAAGTGGATCACGGTCCGCACGGGGCTGTTCGGCAGCCGCGAGTTCCTGGTCCCGCTGATGGGCGCGCGCTCGGTCGACGAAGGGCTCCAGGTGCCCTTCGAACGCGATCTGATCAAGGCCGCCCCCGGATTCCCCATCGGCGAGCACATCTCGGTGGACGAGGAGGACCGGGTCTACCGCCACTACGGGCTGCGCGCCGAGGTCCCCGAGCAGCGGCGGCCCGAGGCCGAAGGCCGCCCGCGGGGCAGGCACGCCCGTCCGGAGCCGGTGGCCGAGGTCGCCAACGCAACGGGGGACGCCGATCCCCACGAGCGGCCCGAGGAGGAGAGCCGCCCGTAGGGCCCCTCAGGCGGAGGGCGTCGGCGAAGCCGCCGGGCTCGGGGCGGCCGGAGAAGTCGGGGTCGGAGGGGCCGGCGGAGCCGTGCCGGCACCGTCGCGCGCGTCCGTGCCCGTGCCCGCGCTCCGCGACGCCGCCCGGTTCAGCCGGGCGGTGCGCAGCATGTCCACGGCGAACACCACCAGGGCCACCCACACGATCGCGAAGCCGATCCACCGGCTGAGGGACAGCGGCTCGTCGAAGATGAGCCACGCGAACAGGAACTGCAGCACCGGGACCATGAACTGGAGCAGCCCCAGCATGCTCAGCGGCACCCGCCGGGCCGCCGCGCCGAAGCAGAGCAGCGGGACGCTGGTGACCAGGCCGGTGGCGACCAGCAGCGCCGTGTGCGTCCCCGACACGCTGAACAGCGTGCCCGCGCCGGTGGCCTCCAGGTAGACGACGTAGGCCGCGGCGGGGGCGAACATCAGCAGCGTCTCGATCGTCAGGCTCTCCAGGCCGTCGAGCCGGGTGAACTTCTTGATCACGCCATAGGTGGCGAAAGACGACGCCATTCCGAGGGCCAGCCACGGGGGCGCCCCGTAGGCGAAGCCCAGCACGATGACGGCGACCCCGCCCAGCCCCACGGCGACCCACTGTGCCGGGCGCAGCCGTTCGGCGAACACCAGCACCCCGAGGACCACGCTGACGAGCGGGTTGATGAAGTAGCCGAGAGATGCCTGCGTCGCCTGGCCGGAGTTCACGGCGACGATGAACAGCCCCCAGTTCACCGAGATCAGCGCGGCGGCGCCGGCCAGCATGAGCAGCTGGCGGGGGCTGCGCAGGACGTCGGTCAGCCAGCGCCAGTGCCGCCGCACGGCGAGGATCAGCAGGACGGCCGCCAGGGACCACACCATGCGCTGCGCGAGGATCTCCAGCGGCGCGGCGGCGGCGACAAGGGGCCAGTACAGGGTCGAGAACGCCCACATCAGATAGGCACTGGCGCCGAGGAGGACACCTCGGTTGGAACGGTTGGGATCGGGCACATTGCGAGATTAAAGGACGAATCATCCTATGAATACTTAGATTTCCTAACCCCTGACCTGAAGCACGCGGAAACCCCGCGCCGCACCGGCGCGTTCACCCCGCGCCGAGGCGCCCGCCGTGAGCAACACCACGGCCGGCGGGGCGGCGAAACGGCCGAACAGGCAGGCCGCGCGGTGGTGCGGCCGTTCCGGGAGCGCACGGACGCGGCCGACCCGACGGGCCACGCAGGACGCGGCCGACCACGGTGGGCCGCCCGCGGGATGCGGCCGGGTGAGCGGCGCTCGGGGCGGGGGGTTCCGGCTGATACCCAGGGGGTGTGGACAGGACATGGGTCGTGCCCGCCCGCGCGGGTAGTCTGAAGACATGTTCGGGCAGAAGGCAACAATGGTCGATCCGGCGCGGGCGCTGCCCGGCCGTGATACTCCGATTCCTGTTCCCGCCGCGCACGAGGTGCTCGGCACCCCGCTGACCCCGCCCTATCCCGAGGGCAGCGAGGTCGCCGACATCGCCATGGGCTGCTTCTGGGGCGCCGAGCGCGCCTTCTGGCGGCTCGGTGCCGAGCGGGGGATCATCACCACCGCCGTGGGCTACGCGGGGGGCTACACCCCCAACCCCACCTACGAGGAGGTCTGCACCGGACGCACCGGCCACACCGAGGCCGTGCGCGTGGTGTTCGACCCCCGGGTGATCACCTACGTCGACCTGCTCCGGGTCTTCTGGGAGGGCCACGACCCCACACAGGGCATGCGCCAGGGCAACGACGTCGGCACGCAGTACCGCTCCGCGATCCTCTACCACGGCGACACCCAGAAGGCCGCCGCCGAGGCCACCCGCGACGCCTTCCAGCCGGTCCTCACCTACGCGGGCTACGGCCCGATCACCACCGAGATCATCCCCGCAGGCCCGTTCTACTTCGCCGAGGGCTACCACCAGCAGTACCTGAGCGACACCAAGAACCCCAACGGCTACTGCGGCATCGGTGGCACAGGAGCCACCTGCCCGGTGGGAGTCGCCGGAACCGGATCCTGAGACGGCTCCGCCCATCGAAGCCGTCGCCTGCGGCGCCGCGCCCGCCGAGCTGTTGCGCTTATTTCGTTTGTTGCGGATAATCGGGTAAGTGCATCGACGGAGGGAGAGTCGTGACCGCACCGTCCGCATACCCCGATGCCGATGAGGCGCGGGCCGCCCAGGCCGCTCTGCCCCGCCTCCGCCGCTACCTGGAGGACCACCCGGAGAACCCGACCAGCGTGCCCGTCGTGACGGAGGACGACCGCGAGGAACTCGTCCTTCCCCGTGCGGCTCTGGAGCTGCTCCTCGGCGTGCTCGCGCACATGGCGGCGGGCCGGGGGGTCTCCATTGTTCCGGCGCACGCGGAGCTGACCACCCAGGAAGCGGCCGACATGCTGAACGTGTCGCGCCCGTACCTCATCGGTCTGCTCAACGCAGGAGAGATCGAGTTCCGCATGGTGGGCACCCACCGCCGTGTGCGAGCAGACTCCCTACTCGATTACCTGCGCCGCGATGACCAGCGGCGACGCGAGGCGGCCGACGAACTGTCCGCCATGAACCGGGAGCTGGGCCTCGACTGACATGGCCTTCGTCGTTCTCTACGATGCGAATGTCCTCTACCCGAGTACTCTGCGTGACCTGCTGATTCGCATCGCGCAATCCGGCCTGGTGCAGGCCAAGTGGACACACCGGATACTCGATGAGGTCTTCGGCAACCTTCAGCGGAACCGTCCCGACCTCTCCGGTACGTCGCTCGCCCGCACCCGGGAGCTCATGGTCTCCGCGGTACGGGACTGCCTCGTCACCGGATATGAACCGCTGATCGACGCGGTCCGGCTCCCCGATCCCGATGACGGGCATGTCCTGGCAGCGGCGATCAGGGCGAACGCTCAGGTCATCGTCACATCGAATCTCCGGGACTTTCCGGCCTCGGCGCTGGCGGGCTGGGACATCGAGGTCAAGAGTCCCGACGATTTCATCGTCGACCAGATCCATCTGGACCGGAAGATCGTCTGGTCGTGCGCGCAGCGGATCGCGGACTCATGGCGCAACCCGCCGGGGACCGTCGGCGATGTCCTGGCCCGGCTCGAACGGAGCGGGATCGTACGCGCGGCAGCGGAGTTGCGGATCTGAGGCCACGCCAGGAGCGCACGATCGCTGGCCGAAGGCGAAGTGAAAGCGGATTGTCACTGGCGTGCGGAAGAGTGGCGTCATGGAGAACCACGAACTTCGACACGAGGCGGGCCTGGGGCGGGTTCGGCGGCGGCGGGTGCGGATCGATGCCGTGCTGGCCGACCTGCGGCGCAATGAGCAGCGGCGGTGCGACACGCACGACGACGCGGCCGGCCGGGGGTCCGAACGCCGGGGCGATTCCGCCCGGGGGCACCACCACGCTCAGTGAACCGGTGCACGGGCCGCCCGGCGAACCAGGTTCGCCGGGCGGCCCGTGCCGCATGACAGGGTGCCCGTCCGCCCCGGGCGGATCGCGTCACCCTGCGGCGGTGGCCCTGCCGATGTAGGCGATCATCTCCTCGCTCGGGCCGCCGCTGGTGCGGACCTCCTCGCTGTTCTCCGCGCGCATCCGGTACAGGGAGTCGCGCAGGGCGGGGTCGCCCCCGTGGAACGCCTCCAGGAGGGCCGTCCACCGCCGGGCCAGATCCCGCACCCGCGGGTCGGCGGGGTCGGTTCCGGCGTCCATCTCCGCCTGGACCAGGCCGATCAGCCGCGGCCATTCCGCGATCTCCGCCGCGACCGCGTCCTCTCCCCGCTGCTCCCGGCGCTCCCGCAGCGCACCGAGCTGCTCTTCGGAGAAGTATCTGCCCATCGTGTCGTTCACGTCGCTCACTCCTTCGATGAGGGAGAGGAGGTCGTCGGGCGCGAAGTCGCCGGTCTCCTCCGCCGTGCGCAGCACCATGCCCAGCCGGGTGCGCAGCACCCGCAGCGCTTCGAGCCGCGCGTCGACGTGGGCGGCGTGGTCGCGCAGGAGCCCGATGAGGTCCAGCCGCCCGTCCAGCAGCAGCCTGATCGTCTCCAGCGGCAGGCCGAAGGCGCGCAGCGCCACCACACGGTAGAGGCGGCGCACGTCGTCCGCGTCGTAGACGCGGTGGCCGGCGGCGGTCCGCGCGGACGGCGGCACCACCCCGATGTGCTCGTAGTGGTGCAGCGTACGCACGGTCAGTCCGGTCGCCCGCGCCAGCTCACCCACCTTCCAGGTGCGTCCGTCGCGGTCCATCGCGCCCCTCCTCCCTCTGTTCCCGCCGCACGGTGCGGCGTTGGAGGCGACGCTAGGTCCTGACGTCGCGTCAGGTGCAAGCAGCCGCTATCGGCGGGACCCGTCCAGGAGACCACAGGGCCGGTGCGGCGGCGCGCGGCGTGTGCGCGAGGGTTGGGGGTATGCGCGATGTCGACGGAGTGCGGCTGTATGTGGAGAACGCGGCGCGGATGTGGCCGTGCCGGGGGCCGGAGTTCCATCGCCCGCTGCCCGTGCCGGTGGGGGCGCTGCTGCACCGGGTGCCGCGGATGGAGACCTGGCGCGGGCTGCTGACCCGGCGCCTGTGCGCCGCACCGCCCGAGCTGGTGGAGCCCGCTGTGGCCCGGCGCGGCCCCTACACCCTGGAGGACCCGTTCGGCGCCCTCGACTGGGAGGGGCCCGTGCCCGACCGGGTGGCGGAGTACCCGGTCATGGTCCTGCGGCCCGGGACCGGCGGGAACGCCGGCGACGGCGTGCCAGCCCCGGGAGGTGGTGGCCGGTCCGGCATCCGCGTGGCTCCCATCGCCGGACCGGCGGACCTGGCCGCAGCGGAGCGGGTCATCGCCGAAGGGTTTCCCGTCCCGGCTGCGCTCCCGCTGCTGCCCGGCGGGTTCCTGCCGCCGCGGATCCTGGACGATCCGGCGGCCGGAGTACTGCTGGCACGCTCGGCGGGCTGCCCGGCCGCCGCGTGCGTCACCTATGACAGCGGTGGCGCGGTCGGCGTTTACTGGCTGGCCACCCTGCCGGAGTACCGTTCTCGGGGCCTGGGCCGCGCGGTCATGGACTCCGTGCGCGCCGCCCACCCCGGGCGTGTCCTGACGCTGGTGGCGACCCCCGACGGTGCCCCGCTGTACGCGTCGATGGGCTTCGCCGAAGTGTCGCGGTCGTGCTGGCGGTTCTGGAGTTGACCGCCGATGCGCTGGAGCATGCCCCGGCATGCCCCAGCGCGCGTCCCGGATCGGCACTGTCCGAATCGGGCCGGTCCGCCACTATGACGTGGGTCGAATGCGTCCACCCGAACCCCCGTGCGGTTTAGCTGTGGCCGGTGTTGCCGATGTCGTGGATGTCGACCACGTTGCACTGGGCCTTGGCGACACCGGTGAACGTCAGAGCGTCGACGCAGATCGGGATGGTGATGTTCTGGATGTCGGCGTTGTTGTCCGCTGCCGCGGGGCCGGCCATGGCGCCGAAGGCGAGCGCGGTCGCCGCGAGCAGACCGGAAACGGTGGCAATACGCTTCATTGTCTTCCCTTCACGAGTTCGGGTGGAGCGAGCGGTTCCGCCCGCCCGTTGTAACTTAGCGTAGTGCCACCAGTGCGTCATGTGATTCAGGGCAGAATTCGGGGATTGTCTTCCCGGCCCGCCGGGGCGGCGCCCGCCCTGCCCCGGAAACGGCGGCGGCCCGTGTGCGCGAACGCGCACACGGGCCGCCGTCATGATGCGGGACGGCCGGGGGTCACCAGCCCTGCTGCTGGCCGTACCCCGGGTACTGCTGCCCGTAGCCCTGCTGCTGGCCGTACCCCTGCTGGTAGCCCTGCTGCTGCCCGTAGCCCGGCTGGCCGTAGCCGGGCTGCTGCTGGTAGCCCTGGCCGTACTGCTGGCCGGTCTGGTACTGGTAGCCCGCGTAGGGGTCCTGCTGCTGGCCGCCCGTGGGGTGCTGCTGGTAGGGCTGCTGCTGCCCGGATTCGTCCTTGGCCCGCTCGGGCTTGGCCTCGTCGGCGGGCGCGGGGTCGCTCTTCGGCTCGGGCCGGAAGATGAACAGCCGCGTGGTGGCCCCTTCGGCACCGGTGCTCGGGGCGGTCTGGTCCAGCCGCCACCCGGCCTCCTCGATGCCTTCGAGGATGCGGGTGAGCCCGGGGCGGACCTTGCTGGACTCCTCGTCATAGCTGTTGACGTCCAGCTGGATGATGAACATCCGGCGGTTCTGCTGCGCAGCGACCTTGGCGTGCTCGACGACGGTGCTGTCCCTCACGACCTGCGTGACGCTCATTGATCAACCGTACCCATCTGCTCTCTGCGGCGCTCGCGAGCCCGTCGAGCGTAATTGCGCATCTTCCACGTCCGTCGAGGAGTCGGCCGATCGGCCGCTTCGCCACCCATGATGCCCGCTATGCGGGCTTCTGGCCACAGGCTTCCGCTCACGGCCGGTTCCGGACCGACGCCATCGCCTCGTCGATCGGTGTCGGTCCGCCCACCAGTTCGAGGACCTGCCCGATGGTCGCCGGCTCGTCGATCACGGCGGCGACCACGGCGGCCACGTCCTGCCGGGTGACCTCACCCCTCTCGACCTTCGGCGCGAGCCGGACCCGTCCGGTTCCCGGATCGTCGGTCAGGCGCCCCGGGCGCAGGATCGTCCAGTCGGTCTCCAGGCTGCGGCCGCGGAGGTCGTCGTCGGCGGCGCGCTTGGCCTCGATGTAGGCGGCGAACACCGGGTCGGAACCGGGCGGCGGGCCCTCGTCGGCGGCGATGGCCGACACCATCACATAGCGGCGCACCCCCGCCAGCGACGCGGCGTCGGCCAGCAGGGCCGCCGCGTCGCGGTCGACCGTGGTCTTGCGCGCCGCCCCGCTGCCGGGCCCGGCGCCCGCCGCGAACACGACGGCGTCGGCGCCCATGACCTTCTCGGTCAGCCGGGTGGCCGTGGTGTCCTCCAGGTCGATGACCACGGGCTCGGCACCGGCCGCGCGCACGTCGTCGGCGTGGTCGGGGTTGCGGATGAGTCCCACGGGGGAGTCCCCGCGCTCGGCCAGCAGCCGTTCCAGCCTCAGGGCGATCTTGCCGTGTCCTCCGGCGATGACAATACGCATACCCCGCAGGCTATGCCCTGGGAGCGGGCCGGGCGCGCACGCCCGGCGGGCGCGCCCGGCCCGCCCGCCGCCCGCGGGTCAGGGCCGCGTGAACCGCTCGCGCAGCAGCCGCTTGAGCAGCTTCCCGCTGCCGTTGCGCGGCAGCTCGTCGACGAGCAGCACCCGCTTGGGCACCTTGAAGCCCGCCAGCCGGCCGCGGGCGAACGCGATCAGCTCCTCCTCGGTGGCCTCGCCCTTGAGCACGGCGACGGCGGTCACCGCCTCGCCCCACTTGTCGTCGGGCACCGAGATGACCGCGACCTCGGCCACCGCCGGGTGCAGGTAGAGGGCGTCCTCGACCTCGCGGGACGCCACGAGTACCCCGCCGGTGTTGATGACGTCCTTCACCCGGTCGACGATGGTCAGGTACCCGGCGGAGTCGCGGCGCGCGACGTCGCCGGAGCGGAACCAGCCGTCGCGGAACGCCGCCACCGTCTCCTCGGGCTTGTCCCAGTACCCGTCGCACAGCTGGGGGGAGCGGTACACGATCTCCCCCGGCTCGCCGTCGGCGGCATCGGCGCCGTCCGCGTCGACCAGCCGCGCCTCGACGAAGAGCACCGGCCGGCCGCAGGAGTCCATCCGGCCCTCGACGTGCTCCTCCGGGCGCAGCACCGCGGCCAGCGGGCCGATCTCGCTCTGCCCGAAGCAGTTGTAGAAGCCCAGGCGCGGGTAGCGCCGCCGGATCCGGCTCAGCACCGGAACCGGCATGATCGCGGCCCCGTAGTAGGCCCGCTGCAACCCCGACAGGTCGCGCTCGGCGAAGTCGGGGTGGTTGGTCAGCGCCACCCATACCGTGGGCGCCGCGAAGAACGAGGTGATGCCGTCGCGCTCGATCCGCCGCAGCAGGTCGCCCGGATCGGGGGCCTCGGCGATGTCGTTGACCGCCCCCGCCGCCAGCGCCGGCATCAGGAAGACGTGCATCTGCGCCGAGTGGTACAGCGGCAGCGCGTGCAGGACGTGGTCGGACTCGGTGATGTCCAGCGCGTGCAGGCAGCTCATGTACTCGTGCACGAGAGCGCGGTGGCTCATCATCGCGCCCTTGGGCCGCGACGTGGTGCCCGACGTGTAGAGCAGCTGGACGAGGTCGGTGTCGGCCACGTCGGTGAGGACGTCCTCGGTGGCGTCGGGGTCGCGGGCGACCTCCAGGACCGATTCCGGGGCTCCGCGCAGTGCCAGCACCTCGCGCGCCGGGATGTCGGCGCGCACGTCCTCGACCCGGCCGGCGAGCTTGGGGTCGGTGAGCACCACGATGCTGCCCGACTGGGCGAGCAGGTAGCTCAGCTCCGCCCCGCTCAGGCCGTCGTTCACCGGGACGTGCACGACCCCCGCGCGGGCGCAGCCCAGGAACGCCAGCAGATAGGCGTCGGAGTTCCGTCCGTAGGCGGCGACCCGGTCGCCGCGGGCGAGCCCGAGGCCCAAGAGCCAGGCCGCCACCCGGCTCACCCCCCGGTCGAGTTCCGCGTAGGTCCACGTGCGGTCGGCGAAGCGCAGCGCCACCCGCTCGGGCGTCCTCGCCGCCGTTCTGCGCACCACGCCGTCGACCGTGCTCGATGCCGTCATCGCCCCGCTTCCGGACCCCATGCCGCCTCCCGCCTGACCGGACCGGCCGGAGGCGCCCGGCCGGTCGGGCCACGCCGCGCGTGTGGCGTGTCCCACTCCCAACCTAGAGGCGCGGCCCGCCGCAGGCCAGGAACAGGCCGGGAACCGGGGGCGGGCGAACGGAGCGCGCCCCGGGCACCGGTGCCGTCCGGTGCCCGGGGCGCGCCGCGGGTCGTCGTGCGGTGGCGATCGGAGCGGGCGGGCTACCCCATCTACCCCACCGTCCAGGTGTCGCCCCCGCCGAGCAGCGCGGCGAGGTCGCCGTCGCCCTGCGCGGCGCGGGCCGCCTCGATCTGCTCCCGCATCAGGTCGTCGTAGGCGGGCCGCCGCACGTCGCGGAACACCCCGATCGGGACGTGCGCGAACGCCGGCCGGTCCAGCCTCGACAGCGCGAAGGCGTAGCCGGGCTCGGCCCGGTGGGCGTCGTGCCGGACGATCCGGTCCTCGCCGACCTCGGCGGTGTCGGCGACGCGCAGCTCGCCGTAGTCGTCCATGACCACCCCCCGGTCGGCGCCGAGGCGCAGCGGCTCGCCGTGCTCCATCCGCAGCAGCCGGGTGTCGCGCTCTCCGGCGTCCTTGAGGGGCGCGAACGCGTCGTCGTTGAAGATCGGGCAGTTCTGGTAGATCTCCACGAACGCGGCGCCCTCGTGGTCGGCCGCCGCGCGCAGCACGCCCGTGAGGTGCTTGCGGTCGGAGTCGACGGTGCGCGCCACGAACCCCGCCTCGGCGCCGAGTGCCAGCGACACCGGGTTGAACGGGGAGTCCAGCGACCCCATCGGCGACGACTTGGTGATCTTCCCTGACTCCGAGGTGGGGGAGTACTGGCCCTTGGTCAGCCCGTAGATCCGGTTGTTGAACAGCAGCACGTTGATGTTCACGTTGCGGCGCAGTGCGTGGATCAGGTGGTTGCCGCCGATGGACAGGCCGTCGCCGTCCCCCGTGATCACCCACACCGACAGGTCGGGGCGGCTGGCCGCCAGGCCGGTGGCGATCGCCGGCGCCCGGCCGTGGATCGAGTGCATCCCGTAGGTGCTCAGGTAGTACGGGAACCGCGACGAGCAGCCGATCCCCGACACGATCACGATGTTCTCGCGGGGCACCCCCAGCTCCGGCAGGAAGCTCTGGAACGCCGCGAGGATCGCGTAGTCCCCGCAGCCGGGGCACCAGCGCACGTCCTGGTCGGACTTGAAGTCCTTCATCTTGTAGGCGGTGTCGCCGCGCGGGACGAGCTTGAGCCCCTTGAACCCCTGGCCGGCGGTCCCGTCGCCCGCTCCTGTGCCGTTTTCACTCCGCACGGTCGATGACCTCCTGAATCACGCCCGCCAGCTCTTCGGCCTTGAACGGCAGCCCGCGGACCTTCGTGTAGCCGATGACGTCGACCAGGAACCGGCCGCGCAGCAGCAGGGACAGCTGGCCGAGGTTGATCTCGGGGACGAGCACCCGGTCGTAGGAGCGCAGGACGGCGCCCAGGTTCTCCGGGAAGGGGTTGAGGTGGCGCAGGTGGGCCTGTGCCGCCTCGCCGCCGGCGCGGCGCACCCGGCGCACCGCGGCGGCGATCGACCCGTAGGTGCCGCCCCAGCCCAGGACCAGCACCTTCGCGGTGCCGGTGGGGTCGTCGACCTCCAGCGGGGCGATGTCGCGCGCGATGCCGTCGATCTTGGCCTGGCGCGAGCGGACCATCAGGTCGTGGTTGGCGGGACTGTAGGAGATGTCCCCGGTGCCGTCGGCCTTCTCGATGCCGCCGATCCGGTGTTCGAGCCCCGCTGTCCCGGGCACCGCCCACGGGCGGGCGAGGGTGCCGGGGTCGCGGCGGTAGGGCAGGAAGGCGCCGTCGTCGCCGTTGGGCGCGGTGGCGAACTCGACCGACAGGTCCGGCAGGTCGGCGGTATCGGGGATGCGCCACGGTTCGGAGCCGTTGGCCAGGTAGCCGTCGGACAGCACGATCACCGGGGTGCGGTAGGCGGTGGCGATCCGGGTGGCCTCGATCGCGATGTCGAAGCAGTCGGCGGGCGACCGCGGCGCCAGCACCGGCACGGGGGACTCCCCGTTGCGCCCGAACATGGCGAGCAGCAGGTCGGCCTGCTCGGTCTTGGTGGGCATCCCCGTGCTGGGCCCGGCCCGCTGGACGTCGATCACCAGCAGGGGCAGCTCCGTCATCACCGCCAGGCCCATGGTCTCGCCCTTGAGGACCATGCCCGGCCCCGATGTGGTGGTCACCCCGAGCGAGCCGCCGAACGCGGCGCCCAGCGCGGCGCCCACGCCGGCGATCTCGTCCTCGGCCTGGAAGGTGCGCACCCCGAACCGCTTGTGCTGGGACAGCTCGTGCAGGATGTCGGAGGCCGGCGTGATCGGGTAGGAGCCGAGGAACAAGGGCAGCCCCGAAAGCCGCGACCCGGCCACCAGGCCGTAGGACAGCGCGAGGTTGCCCGTGATGTTGCGGTAGGTCCCGGCGGGCAGCGGGGCCGGCTCGATCTCGTAGGAGACCGCGAAGTCCTCCGTGGTCTCGCCGAAGTTCCAGCCGGCCTGGAAGGCGGCGACGTTGGCGGCGAGGATGGTCGGACGGCCGGCGAACTTCGCCTTGAGGAAGCCGAGCGTGCCCTCGGTCGGGCGGTTGTACATCCACGACAGCAGGCCGAGCGCGAACATGTTCTTGGCGCGCTCGGCGTCCTTCTTGGACACGTCGATGTCCGACAGCGCCTTGACCGTCAGCGACGTCAGCGGCACCGGGCTGAGCTTGAAATTCGACAGCGAGCCGTCGGCCACCGGGTCGGCGGCGTAGCCGACCTTCGCCAGGCTGCGCTTGGTGAACTCGTCGGTGTTGACGATGACGGTCGCACCGGGCGGCAGGTCCTCGACGTTGGCCTTGAGCGCGGCGGGGTTCATGGCGACGAGCACGTCGGGGGCGTCGCCGGGGGTCAGGATGTCGTGGTCGGCGAAGTGCAGCTGGAAACTGGAGACGCCGGGCAGGGTGCCGGCGGGGGCCCGGATCTCGGCCGGGAAGTTGGGCAGGGTCGACAGGTCGTTGCCGAACGACGCCGTCTCCTGGGTGAACCGGTCGCCGGTCAACTGCATGCCGTCGCCGGAGTCGCCTGCGAATCGGATGATGACGCGATCAAGCCGTTTGATCTGTTTGGTCACTGAGATCGCCGACCTCCTCGGTGGGCCGCGAACGCGCGGTGCGGCCCGGTTGCCACGGCCCGCGCCACCACCGTGAGCCGCCGGCGGGCGCCGGGAGGGGCGGGGTGGCGGGACCCGATCTGTTGGAGCGGGGTCCTGGAGAACCGGCCGGGGGCGTACATCGGGCGTGCCCGGGAAGCCGGAGGGGTAGGGGGGCGCCTCGTCCGCCGGGGGCACCGGAGCGGGCCGCGGGGACCCGTGCGGCGGCGGAGCGTGCGTGTGGTCAGGGCCGGGCCCGACACAGCGCGCTGGCGGTGCGGGCGAGGTCCACATGTCGTCGGATCACGAGCAATGCCCCCGGTGTGGTGATCAACGTGATGACAGCCACTCTCGCACTATAGGTCGTCGCGGTCGGCGGCACCGGCGGCGGGTGGGGGATGTGTCACACCGGCGCCGGCGGGGACGGGCCCCGCTGGTCGGTGCGCCGCGCGGTCCCGCCGACCAGCGGGGCCCGTCGGGAACGCAACACCCCGATCCGCGCGTTCGACTGAGTGACCGGCCTGGAGGGGGCCAGGGATGGGAAGGAGGCCGGGAGTCGCCGTGCACCGCAACGCGTTCCGTGCCGCGGCCCTGCTCGCGGGGCTCTCGGGGGTGGCCGTCCTCGCCGGATGGGCCTTCGCCGGGACCAAGGGCCTCCAGTTCGGGCTGGTCGTCGCAGTGGCGATCAACGGCCTGGTGTACTTCTACGGCTCCACCGCCGCGCTGCGCGCGATGCGGGCCCGGCCGATCAGCGAGATCGAGCAGCCGGTGCTCTACCGGATCGTCCGCGAGCTCGCCACCGAGGCCCGCCAGCCCATGCCCAAGGTGTACCTGTCGCCCACGGCCTCGCCCAACGCCTTCGCCACCGGCCATAGCCCCCGTTCGGCGGTCATCTGCTGCACGACCGGCCTGCTGCGCCTCCTCAGCGAGCGCGAACTGCGCGCCGTCATCGCCCACGAACTCGCCCACGTGCGGCGCCGCGACACCCTGGTGTGCTCGGTCGCCGCGACCGTGGCCGCGATCATCGGCTCCCTGACCGCGCTCGCGCTGCTGCTGCCCTTCGGCGACTCCGACGACGATGACGGCCCCGGCCTGCTGAGCGAGCTGCTGTTCCTGGTGCTCGGCCCGATCGCGGCGGCGGTGATCCACCTCGGGGTGAGCCGGGCGCGCGAACACCGGGCCGACGCCGACGCCGCGCGGCTCACCGGCGACCCGATCGGCCTGGCGAGCGCCCTGCGCCGGATCGAGGTCGGCATCCGCATCCATCCGCTGCCCGCCGAACGGCCGCTGCTGGCATCGGCGCACCTGATGATCGCCCACCCGTTCCCCGACCGCGGCATGGGCCGGCTTTTCTCCGCCCATCCCCCCACCGCGGAGCGCATCCGCCGCCTGCGCGCGCAGGCGGCGGAATGGGAGATTCCCTGACCCGCCGACGGCACGGGCTGGCAGGGGCGGCACGGACGCCCGGGGCCGCATGCCGCCCGGCCGCCCGCCTCCCGTATGCGTGACGCGGGGCGCCGAGCGGCGGGGCATCGCCGACGACGACGAAGCGCAGGAGCCCGTGCGGTCGGCACGGCCCCCGGCGCTTCGCCCGCGTCGTCGCCTCAGCGGCGGTTCACGGAGCCTCAGCGGTAGTTGACGAACTGCAGGGCGAGGTCGAGGTCCTTGTCCTTGAGCAGGGTCATGACGGACTGGAGGTCGTCCTTCTTCTTGGAGCTGACCCGCAGCTCCTCGCCCTGGATCTGGGCCTTGACGCCCTTGGGGCCCTCGTCGCGGATGATCTTGGAGATCTTCTTGGCGTCGTCCGAGGCGATCCCCTCCTTGAGGGAGATCGGCAGCCGGTACTCCTTGCCCGAGGGCTTCGGCTCGTCGTCGGTGTCGAGGACCTTGAGCGACACCTTCCGCGCGACCAGCTTCTGCTTGAACACGTCGAGGGCCGCTTTGACGCGCTCCTCGGAGTTGGCGCGGATCTCCACGCCCTGGTCGCCCGACCACGAGATGCCGGCGCCGGTCCCCTTGAAGTCGAAGCGCTGGGACAGCTCCTTTGCCGCCTGGTTCAGCGCGTTGTCGACCTCTTGCCGGTCGAGCTTGGATACGACGTCGAAACTGGATTCAGCGGCCACGTGCGCTCTCAATCTCACAGGACGGGGTGGTCAGGGCAGCCGGCCCGCCGCGGGGCGCGCCGTCTGCGGCAGCACACGAGCTTAGCCGGGCGGTGTCCGGCCCCGCGGACACGGCGCCGTCGAGCGGCCCGCCGTTATCGATTTCGTGTCCGCGCCGGATATCCGCTATCCTCATGCATGCGCCGCGGCCGAGAGGCCGCCGCACTCCAGGCAGGTTGCCCGAGTGGCCAAAGGGAGCGGACTGTAAATCCGCCGGCTCAGCCTACGTAGGTTCGAACCCTACACCTGCCACACGAAGAACGCCCTCTGGTCGGTATGCACACCGCCAGGGGGCGTTCGTGTTCCCCGGGTCGGGGCGGCGAAGCCCGCGGCACCTCCGGGGGCCGGGAAGCGGGCAATCCCCTGTCCCGGTGTCGCACCGGGGCAGGGGATTCACACGAGTGGCGGCACCGCCGGATGTGCGTGGCTAGCGCACCAGCATTCGCCACGAACCGCCGTCCGCCTCGCACTTGAACTCGGTGTAGTCGTGGTAGTCGTGCGTGATGTAGTCGCGCCCGTCCGCGTCGCACTCGGCCTTCGAGTCGTAGCCGCCCCCGGCCACCACCCCGTCGGCGGCGTATGCGGCGCCGGCGGACAGCGGAACGCTGATGGCCGCGGCACCGATGGCGAGACCGACGGAAATGCGCGTACGCCAAGACGTCATGAATCCTCCACTGTTTCTGGGGATTTCGAATTTTCATGGCCGACGGCCGGGCGCGATCCGGGAAGGCGCGACAACGCCCTCAACGCGTGGCCCGCCGGGTGGCCGAGCGGGGTCGCCACCGGACCGGCGCTCATGCGTATGCGCTGCCTCAGCGCCGCCTGTCGACCGCCGCGTCCGCACTGATCCGCGCCCCGTGGCGCCCGGATCGCATTCGCATGTGCGGTTGCCCGCCATTAAAACGGACTCTCCCAGGGTCCCCCCAAATCAAAATGCTGTGAGCCATCACACATCATCGCTGAACTGGATGGCGCTGGGCGAAGAAAAGTTTCACCTATACCCGTGAACCGAATCGTTCGTGTATCGCGTTCGGGGGTGAGGAGAAACGCGAGGAGGTCCGGGCCGGTGCTCGCGATACCGATTCGGGTTCCGCCCGGATCCGGCGCCGTCCGGAGGCGCCGGGGCGGGTCTCGGGGAGGTCTCATCCGCGGGGGATTCCGGCGGAAGATCGACACTGCCGGTGATCGCTGCGTTACGCTCGGAATCTCCCTTCCGGGTCGGACGGGTGCGGCCGGTGCGGCCGTCCCGGAGCCGGTCCCGCCGTGCTCGCGGCGCGCCGTCGCGCCCCGCCGCCACGGCCGCGTCCGTGCTCCGTCTCCGTGTCCGTGTGCCCTTGTGCCGTGCGCGGCGCCTCGGTGTCGTCGTCGCGACCGGGTGACCGCGGGGGCCGCCCGGGTGATTTGAGCCTGCCCGTAACCGGGTGATCCCCGTCCCGAGGGTGTCCGGGGTGGACCGGCCGCGTCGCCGCCCCTTTCCTCCGTCCTGCCGTGCGCATTCCCGCGCGCCCCCGTTGCGTCGTCATTGCGACTCCGAGTGCGGCCTTTTGTGCGGACCTGTCAGGGAAAAAGAGCGGACCCCCGGCAAAAAGGACATCAAAGTACACGCCCAGCAATTCCGAAGGGCGGGTAAATTTACATGCGGCCATTTAGGTGGATCAACGATCAATGATCTCCTAGTAGGTCGAACTGGACATTTGGATTTCTTGCTTTTTGGCGTTGACAAAAATCGCCCCGGCGGTCGATGATTGCCACGTCCACCGCGACCAGGACGCCTGCGGGCGTTTTTTCAGCCTCGTTTAATTGTTCGGGGGAATCACATGAAGAAGCTGACCGCTGCGGGCCTGATCGCCGCTGCCGCGATGGGCGCCGTGCTCATGGCCTCTCCGGCCCAGGCAAGCGGCCACCACGGGGGCGACCAGCAGTTCAACCAGAACCTGCAGCTCGTTCCGATCCAGGTGTGCAACGCCAACATTGGTGTGGCGGCCATCACCATTCCGATCCTGTCCCCGCAGACCACGGGCGACTGCGTGAATGGTCCGATCCACACCAACGTCGACTAGCCGTCGGTCTCGCACGCGAGTCCGTTTTCGGCTTTTCGCCTAGAAAGGAATCCAGATGCTGCGCAAGCTGGGTATCGCAGGTCTCGTTGCCGGCGCCGCCATTGGTGTCGTCATGTCCGGTACGCCCGTCATGGCGAGTGACCACGGTCACCATGGGGGCGACCAGCAGTTCAACCAGAACCTCCAGCTGATCCCGATTCAGCTGTGCAACCCGAACGTTTCGGTGCTGGCGATCACCGTTCCGGTCCTGTCGCCGCAGACCACCGGCGACTGCGTCAACGGCCCGATCAGCACCAACGTCGACTAGGAGAAATGAAGATGCTGCGCAAGCTCGGAGCCGCCGGCCTCATCGCCGGTGCGGCACTCAGCGCCGTCGTTCTCGCCGCCCCTGCTCACGCGAGCGGCGGCCACCACGACGGTGACCAGCAGTACAACCAGAACCTGCAGGCCATCCCGGTCTCGGTGTGCAACGCGAACGTCGGCGTGCTGGCGATCACCGTTCCGGTCCTGTCGCCGCAGACCACCGGCGACTGCGTGAACGGCCCGATTTCCACCAACCTCGACGACTAGTCGGTGAACCCCGGCGGAGGCACCGCCTCCCGGTGACGACCGGACGGCGACGTCCCGCTGGGGTGCGGAAGGTGTAGAACCGGTCGGGTGTGACCGGTGGTCGCCCCGGAGGCGTCAGGCCACCCCGACCGACCCAGGGGTTCGGATCCCCCGGTTCCGTGCAGCGCACGGGGCCGGGGGATTCCCTTTGTGAGCGGAGTGCCCGGGGGCGGCGTCAGCCGCGCACGACCACCGCCGAACCGTGGCCGAAGAGCCCCTGGTTGACCGCGATCCCGACCCTGGCCCCCTCGATCTGCCGCGGCCCGGCCCGACCGCCCACCTGCCGTGCCAATTCGCAGACCTGGGCGATGGCCTGGGCGGGCACCGCCTCGCCGAAGCTCGCCAGCCCTCCGCTCGGGTTCACGGGGATCCGGCCGCCGATGGCGGTCGCCCCGTCGTGCAGCAGCGCCTCGGCTCCGCCCGGCGGGCACAGCCCGATGTCCTCGTACCAGTCCAGTTCCATCGCCGTGGACAGGTCGTAGACCTCCGCGAGGTCGAGGTCCCCCGGCCCCACCCCGGCCTCCTCGTAGGCGGCCCGGGCCACGGCGGCGCGGAACGGCACGTCAGGGGGTTCGGCCGCGATGCGGGAGTCGGTGGCGAAGTCCGGCATCGCGAGGTCGGGCTCGGGGAAGCGCGGGGAGACCGTCGCGACGGCGGCCAGGCCCACCCCCTCGCGGCCGAGGCGGCGGGCGCGGTCGCGCCCGGTGAGGACGACGGCCGCCGCGCCGTCGCTCGTGGCGCAGATGTCGAGCAGGCGCAAGGGGTCGGCCACAACGGGCGACGCCAGCACCTGCTCCGCGGTGACCTCGGCCCGATAGCGGGCGTGCGGGTTGGCCGCGCCGTGCCGGCTGTTCTTCACCTTCACCGCGGCGAAGTCCGCCGCTTTGGCGCCGCGCACCGCCATGCGCCGGCGGGCGGCCAGCGCGAAGTAGACGGGGTTGGTCGCGCCCAGGACCCGGAACCGCAGCCAGTCGGGGTCGCCGGGGCGCTCGCCCCCGACGGGCGCGAAGAACCCCTTCGGCGCGGAGTCGGCGCCCACGACGAGCGCGATGTCGCACAGGCCGGCCAGGATCTGCGCCCGGGCCGCCCCGATCGCGTGTGCCCCGCTCGCGCAGGCGGCGTAGGAGGTGGTGACCCGCTCGCCGGACCAGCCCAGGGCCCGGGCTATGGCGGCGCCCGCGACGAACCCGGGGTAGCCGTTGCGGATGGTCCCGGCGCCGGCCAGGAAGCCGATGTCGGTGCGGTCGACCCCGGCGTCGGCGAGGGCGGCCCGCGCGGCCGCCACGCCGTATTCGGTGAAGTCGCGCCCCCATTTGCCCCAGGGGTGCATCCCGGTGCCGATGATGACGACCCCGTCTTCGCTCATTCCGCGCTCCCGGTGGGACCGGGGACGGGGCGCCAGTTCCAGACGGTGTGGACCGCGGGAGCGGGCGGGCCGGCGGGATCCGCTGAAGGCGCGGGGGCCGCGGGAAGGGTGCCCTCCACGAGTTCCATCTCGCATCCCACGCTGAGGTCCGCGGTGGTCGTCCCGGGGGCGACCCGGCCCAGCACGACGATGCGCTCGGCGGCCAGTTCCACGGCGGCGAGGGTGAAGGGGACGAAGGGGCCGGGGGAGACGAACGGCGGGGGCGGCGGATAGCGGCAGTCGGTGTAGGACCAGACCCGGCCCCGGCGCGACAGCGGGATCTCGGGGAGTTCGCCGCCCGCGCACCGCGGATTTCGGCAGAAGCGGGGCTCGGGCGGGAAGTGCACGGTCGCGCAGGCGGTGCAGCGGGTGCCGATGAGATGGGGTCCGCCGGGCCCGGAGGCGAACCAGCCGTCCACGGCCGGCAGGCGAGTGGCGCTCATCCCCCATATATAACAGCCAAGCGCTTGTTTGGTCGATGGCGGCTCGCCCCACACCTCGCCCCGCCGCATCGGCCGCGCGGCCGTGCGCTTCCCGCCCGAGCCCCGCCCGGCGGCAGGGCGCCGGGCGGGGCTCCCTGTCAGGCCCCCGGGCGACCGTCCAGGGGCGGCGAAGGTGCGTCCGAGGCCCCGGATGCGCCGCGCCCTGTCCCGATTGGCTTGGTGGGCTCCCCGCTCCAGGGCCGGGCGCGGCGCGTTCGGCGCCGGTCGCGCACCGTGCGTAGGCTGGCGCACACAGTGACACCGGGCGCCGCCGGCCGGGCCGGTGGGGATCTTGGAGGACGCATGAGAACGACGTCCGCTGCCGTGATAGCACTCCTGAGCCCCCTCGTACTCGTGGCAGGGTGCGCGGGCGCCGAGGGCGGACCGCCCGCCGGCGGCACGTCGCGCCCGTCACCCCCCGAACAGGAGGACGGGGAGACCGCGTCGGCCCCACCCGAGGAGTCCCCGTCGTCGGGCAGCGAGGTCTTCGTCTACAACACCTACGGCGACGAGGCCGGCGGCCCCACCCGGGAACCGGCGGGCCTCACCGCGTCGGAGTTCACCAGCTTCACCGGACTGACGTGGCGGTCGTGGAGCGCCGACTCCGCCGAGGCCCGGGGCCGGCTCACGGGCTCCTGGTGCCTGCCCGACTGCCAGGACCGGCCCTACGAGGTCGTCGTGGAGCTGAAGGACCCGCAGGACGTCGAGGGCACGGAGTACTTCACCACCTACGAGGTCACCGACAGCGGGGACCTCCCGGACGACATGCGGGAGCGTATGACGGAGGCCGACCAGGGCCGCCTGATGCTGCCCACCTCCCAGTGACCCGGGACCGCGGGCCACCACGGCCGCGCCGCCGAGGGCGGGCAGCCGGAGCACGCCGATCACGTCGTGGGCCGTGCCGGTCACTCCGCCGGGACAAGGGACCACGCGCCCCCTCGGCGCGCGCTTGCGGCGGCGCGTGCTCGCGCGCGGAGCCTCGTGTTCGGGGCCACCGGACTTCCCCGTAGGGCCGCACGCGCCGCCACCGCGTGCCGGTCGGGCCGGTGGGGACGCGTACCGCGTCGGACGGCGCTTCGCGGCCGGTCGTGCGCCGGAGGCCGACGACGGCGGCGCGGGTGCCGTGCGCGCGGCCGTCCGGTCCCGGGAACCGGGCCGACGTCCCCGGCGGCGTGGGTGTGCCGGTCCGCGATTGATTCCACTGCCTCCGCCGGATCCCGCGGGCGCCCGGACGCGTCCGTTCCGGTCGGTTCCCGCGGCCAGGGCGCCCGCGTCGTCCCCACGCTCGATCCCGTGCCGCCGGGGGAGCTCCGGCGTGCCGCTGGGCGGCGGGATCTCGCGTCCTAACCGGTGCGTCCCCGCAGGGCGCCGTGCCCGGCGGAGTGAACTGCGCGGGTGGCTGTCGCGGTGCGCGGCCGCCAATGGGCCGTTGGGGCCGGTGCCCGGGGGGGTGCCGGGCGCGGGCTCTGAACGCGGTCCGGGAGCGGAGTCGGCCATCTCACCGATACGGGCCGCCAAGAAATACGGTCGATCGTCCAATCGCAGGTCAAGCGTTACTTCTACGGCGCGGTGCGGCCTCGGAGAACCGGGTTTTGGGCGCGGCAGCGGCCCGGGGTCTTTAGTCTGCTGAGTTGTGGGTGACTCAGCGAACCAGGTGCCGCCGCCCCTCGCCGACGCGACAGCGCGAGGGCGGTCGGCCGTGCACGGCCAGCGGCCCGCCCCCGCCGCGGGGACCGGCCGCGAACCGCAGTCCGACACCGAGGGCCCGGTGCCCCGGCACGGCCGCGCCGCGCTGCTGCGCCTGGCCGGATGGTTCGAGGCGGCGGACGACGCCACCGCCCACGCGATCTTCACCGCCGCGTTCGGCATGCACGCCGCCACCCACCTCGGGGGCGCCGGCGAGGAGGAGTCCGTCGCGGCCACCACGAGCTGGTGGGACGCGCCCTTGGCGCACACCGCCGCCGCCCGGCTGAGCAGCGCGCTGCCCGCCGCCCCGGTGCGCTTCCACGGCGACCAGCGGGCGCGGCTGCGCGACGCCGCCGAGTCCTCCGCCCACTGGCGCCGCTCGGCCGCCCAGGAGGCCCGCCGCGTCCTCGCCGAGCCAACGGGGGCCGATTCCCGGCTGCACCTGTCCAGCGCCGCGCTGGACGTCCTCATGGAGCTGCTGACCGCCGCGCTGGGCTCCGGCGACGCCACGCGCTCACCGGTGTCGGCGGGCGACCTCGAACTCGGCATCCGGCTGCACGTGCGGCACGTCCCCGAGGCCACCATCAGCATGCGCGCGAGCGGCGGCGACCTCACCCTGGAAGGGCTGTGCCTGTGGGTCACCGCGTTCGCGCCGGTCGGCGAGGGCACCGCCGGGCGCGAGCCCGGGTCCGGCGCCCGCCTGGTGCGCCACGCGTGAGCCCCCGGCGGACGGAACGGCGGACCGGGACCGGCGTGCGGCCGGCGACAGCCCACCGAGCAGGAGACGAGGTCACCATTGACGTCGAATGAGGACATCGCGCTCATCGGCGAGCGCCAGGCGGCGGCCCGGCGGCTGCTCGCCGACCCCCTGATCACCGCCCGCACCCACCCCGACGACTTCGCGGTCGTCCGGTCCCACTCCGACTGGCTGATCCAGCGCTTCCGCCGGGTCCTCGGCTACGACCTGACCGTCGCCGCCGACCACGCCCGCCTGGCGAAGACGGGGCTGGTCGGGCCGGTCGCGCGGCCGCTCACCCGGCACAGCGGCGCCCAGTTCTCCCCGCGCACCTACGGCCACCTCGCACTGTGCCTGGCCGCGCTGGTCGAGGCGCCGCGGTCGGTCACCGTGTCGCGCCTGGCGGCCGACGTCCACGCCGCCGCGGTGGAGGCCGGGCTCGACTTCGACCCCCGTGACCGCATGGGGGAGCGGCGTGCCTTCATCGCCGCGCTGGGCCACCTGGCCTCCTGGGGGGCCGTGACACCGTCGGAGGGCGCGCTGCGCGACCACGCCGCCGACTCCGGCGCCGATGTCCGCCTGACGGTCCACTCCGAGGTCGTGCGGCGCGTGGTCGCCCACCCGCCCCACTCCACCGCCGACGCCGCCGATTTCGTGCGCGGCATGGAGGCCGACGACCCCGCGGGCGACCTCGCCGGGGAGGTCGCCCTGCGCCGCATGCTCGCCGAGACGGCCGTCGTCTACCGCGACGACCTCACCCCGCGCCAGCGCGACCGGCTGGCCCACCACCAGTGGCGCGCGGTCGCCGAGCTCGCCGAGCTGCTGGGCTGCGACGCCGAGATCCGCGCGGAGGGCATCGCCCTGATCATGCCGGACGAGGCCGACGCCGAGCGCGCCGTGGCCTTCCCCAGCGGGGACCCCGCGGGACAGGCGGCGCTGCTCTTGGTGGAGCGGCTGATCGCGCTGCTGCGGCCCGGCACCGTCCCCGCCGCGGGGGTCCCCGTTCCGGCCGGGGTGCTGGCCGGGGAACTGCGCGCGGTCATCGACGACGGGGCGCAGCGCCGCTGGGGCCGCGCGGCCGTGAGCCATGTGCCCGACCCCGACGACATCGCCGCCCGCGCCCTGCGGCTGCTGCGCGACACCGGGCTGATGCGCGGGCCCGGTACCCAGGGCGGCGACCACGAGGGGTGGACGCTGCTCGCCGCCGCCGCCAGGTACGGCGGCCGCCCCTTCCACGGCGCCGCGAACGGTGCCGACGCGCCGACCGCCGATGCCGGCGCCGCCGGCTCGGCCGGCGGGTCCGGAGCGGCGGTCGATGCCGCGTCCGGGGGCCGGGAGTGACCGTACACCCCCCGTCCGCGCCCGGCTGTCGGGCCCGACGCCCCGAGCCGTTCCCCCAGCGCCACGGGCACACCGCGGCGACCCGCATGGGAATGGGAAGAGGAGCGGGTCGCACCGGATGGCCCGGGCGGACGCGTGTCCAGCGGGGCCGTCCGCTCGGGCGGTCCGTCGTTCCGGGGGCCGGCCGTGCCGGGTCGCGCGGGAGTGGCGCCGAGCCCCTGCCGGCCGGTCAGGGGGCTCGTCCGGTCCGCTGTTCCGCGTCTCCGCGGCGGAGCATGCGCGCGGCGGCGCCCCGTGCCGGGAACGGGACGGGGCGAACCGGACACCCGAGGTGTGCGCGTGTTCACAGGGCGCTCTCGCCGCCGTGGTCCGTTGTTCTCGGCGCCGGACGTGCGGGACGCCGCCGCAACGGTGCCGCGACCCCGCCGGCCGGGCCGGGATCCCATCCGTTCCGTTGTTCCGGGTTTCTCCGGGGGTGGGCGAGTACTGCGGCGGCCCGCATCGGGTACGGAACGGGTCGAACCGGATGGCCCGGGTGGGCGTGTGTTCAGCGGGCCTTCCCTCCCCCGTGGTCCGTTGTCGCAGGGCGCGGCGGTGCGGGATGCCGCCGCGGCGGCACCGGCGCCGCGCCGGCCGGCCCGCATGTCCGTGTCCCCCGGCCGCCGGCGCGACCCCGGGCACTCTCGCCATCCGGGACAATGACAGAACCGCCGCGGCAGGTGACCACCCGGAGCGGCGGCAGAGCACGGCACGGAGCGGAGGGCGGTCGATGACCGACGCGAGCGCGAGCGAGCGAACGGCGGACTCGACGCCCCCCGGCGCGAACGACCCCGGGGCGGCGAGCGCCGCACAGGCCGGCGCGGCGAACAGCGCGCAGGCCGGTACCGGAGGCTGGGTGGCGACCCCGCCCTCGGGCGCACGGGGGGCCGACCTGTTGGACGATTCCGGATCCGCGTCCGTCGACGGCGCGCGGTCCGCGGCACGGCGTCCGGCCCGGGCCGCCGACCTGCTCGACGGCCCGCGGCTCGGCGGATCACCCGCCCCCGCCACGGCTCCCTCCGGCACACCCCCCGCTCCCGCTGAGGAGGCCGGCGCGGGCGCGCCCGCCGCGGCGGAGCACGTCGGCACACCCGGCGGCAGTGCCACAGGCGCCGAACCCGGCGGCGAGGACGCCGGCGCCGCCGCGCCGGAGGGCGGCGACACCGCCGTCGGCCTGCGCACCCGCTACCGGCTCACCCGGGCCGGGATCCAGAACGTCTGGCAGTACGACGACCACGTCTTCCACTTCGCCGACGGCCGCCTGCTGCTGCGCGGGCGCAACGGCGCCGGCAAGTCCAAGGCGCTGGAGATGCTGCTGCCGTTCCTCCTCGACGGCGACGCCCGCCGGCTCGACACCACCGGCACCAGCCGCACCAGCCTGCGCTGGCTCCTGCTCGACGGCCGCACCCCCGCCCCCGGCGACGACACCGGTGAGGACACCGACCCCGGCGACGCCGCCGGGCGGAGCGGCGACGGCGCGGACGACGCCGAACCCGCCACCGCGATCCTCGGCTACCTGTGGGTGGAGTTCACCCGCGGCGGCGCCGACGACGACACCCCCGCCGGCGCCGCCTCCGACGACGGCGCACGGCCCGCCCGGATCACCCTCGGCGCCGCGATCACCGCCTCGCCGGGCACCGACGCCCGCAGCGTGTTCTTCGTCACCGGCCGGGCGATCGGCACCGACCTGCACCTCGTCGCCGACGACCGCCCCATGCCCATCGACCGGCTGCGCACCGAGGTCGGCCCGGAGAACTGCTACGACGCCGCGGTCTCCTACCGCGCCCGCGTCATGCGCGAGCTGTTCGGCATCGACGACCCCGTGCGCTACCGCAACCTCATCCACCTCCTCTACCGGCTGCGCCGCCCCACCATCGGCGAGCGCCTGGAGGCGGGCGAGCTGGTGTCGGTCCTCGCCGAGGCGCTGCCGCCCATGGACGACGCCGTCCTCGACGAAATGGCCCGCAACATCTCCGACCTGGAGGAGGCGCGCGCCCGGCTCGGCTCGCTGACCTCCGCCAAGGAGCAGGTCGCGTCGTTCCTCACCGACTACCGCGGCTACCTGCACGGCAGGCTGCGCACCCAGGCGCGCGTCGTCCGCGACCAGATCGACGCCCACCGGGACCGCGACACCGAGGTCGCCCGGCTGCGCGAGGAGCTCGACCGGCTCGTGGGCGTCGAGAGCGGCGTGCAGGAGGAGCGCGACCGCCTGCGCCGCACCCGCGACACCGCCGCCTCCGACGCCGACACGCTCACCGCCGGCGAGTCCGCCCCCGCCCCCACCGAGTACGAGCACCAGGCCCGCCACGCCGCCGTCGCCGCCTACATCCGCGCCGCCGAGGCCACCTGGGCCGCCGCCGACTACGCCATCGCGGCCGAGGAGCAGGCGAAGGACGGGCTCACGGGCGACATCGCCGCCATCGAACGCTCCCTGACCGAGCTGCGCCGTCTCAACGGCCGGCTGGCCGAGTCCGCCCGTGCGGGCGGCGTCGCGACCGCGGCGCAGGCCCAGGTCCCGCACCCCGTTCCCACCACCCTCGCCCCCCGCGAGAGCGTCACCCACGTCGACCTCCAGGGACTGGAGCAGGCCGTCGAGCGCGACCCCGTCGCAGGGGTCGACGTGGTGGAGCTGCGCGCCCGCCTCGCCGAACTGCACGACCTGCTCGGCCGCTCCGACGCCGAGGCCGCCGAACGCGCCGCGGTGGCCGCGGAGCTGCGCGAGCGCGCGGTGGCGCGCGCGGCGGCCGAGCGCCGCGAGGCGTCCCTCGACAGCGAGGCCGAGGCCGCCGACGCCGCGCTCGAACGCGCGAAGGAGCGCGAGCGCGCCGCGATCGACACCGTCCGCACCGCCAGCGCCGACTACGCCGCCGCGGTCCGCGACTGGAGCGCCCGGCTGCGCACCGCGGCCGCCGACCACGACATCACCGACTCCCTCGCCGCGCTCGACGACGGCGTCGAACTCCCGCTGACCGACGAACTCCGCGTCCTCGACCTGGACGTGCCCGCCGGCATCGCCGAACGGGCCCACGGCGTCGTGGACCCCCTTCTGCACGAACTGCGGACCCGGCGCGACACCGCGGTGGGGGAGGAGCGCGAACTCGCCGCCGAACTCGGCGAGCTCGCCGAGCGCAAGGCCGCCGGCCCCGCGGGCGCCCCCGCGCCGCCCGCATGGGCCGCCACCGAGCGCGACGACTCCGCCGGCACCCCCTTCTACCGGGCCGTGGACTTCGCCGACGGCCTCGGCGCGGTCGAGCGCGCCGGGCTCGAAGCCGCGCTGGAGGCCGCCGGGCTGCTGTCCGGCTGGATCACCTCCGACGGCGCGCTCGCCGACGCCGCGACACGCGACCTCCTGCTCACCCCGGGCCGCCCCGCGAGGGGCCGCAGCCTGCTCGAGGTGCTCACCCCCGTCGACCGCTCCGAGTCCGGCATCTCCACCAGCACCGTCACCGCTCTGCTCGGCTCCATCGCCCTGCTGCCCGCCCCCGGCGAGGAGGAGCCCGAGCCGCGCCACCGGCGCGACAGCGTCCCGCCCCCCTCCAGCGGGGCGTCCCTGGACGGGCGCTGGCGCATGGGCGCCGCGTCCGGAGCCCACCGCAAGGCCGCCGCCGAATACATCGGCGCCGACGCGCGCACCGCGGCCGCCGACCGCACCCTCGCCAACCTCGACCGCCGCATCGCCATCGCCGAGGCTCTGCTCGCCGAGGCCGAGGAGCGCCGCGCCGACACCGAGCGCCGGCTCGACGAACTCGTCGCCGTCGTCCGCGCCATCCCCGACCCCACCGCCCTGACCCGCGCCTGGGCCGCACTCGACAACGCCCGCTCGTGGCTGACCGAGTCCGTGCGCGAGCACGCCGCCGCCCGCGACGCCGCCGCCTCGGCCCGCGCCACGGTCCTCGAGCTGCGCGCCGGGCTGGCCGAACCCGCCGTCCGCCACGACCTGCCCACCGGCCCCGACGACCTCGCCGCCGTCCTCGGCGCGCTGGAGCGGCTGCGTGTGGAGTTCGCCGCCGCCTACCGCGACCTGGAGGCCCTGGCGGTGCTCCTGGAGCGCTACCAGCGGCGCGTGGCGGTGTGGGAGCAGGCCCGGGCCGGACGGGTCCTGGCCGAGGACGTGCGCGGCGCCGCCATCGACGACATGATCACGGTGCGCCGCGAGATCGAACTGACCGACCGCGCCCGTGCCGCCGCCCCCGACCAGATCGCGACCGCCGTGAGCGAGGTCCGCGGCCGCATGGAGCAGGCGGCCGGGCGGCTGCCCGAGGTCGAGCGGGCCGCCCAGCAGGCCCGCGACGACCGCGTCGCCGCCGAGACCCGGCTCGACACCGCCGTCTTCGAACGCGCCGAGCAGGCCGGCCGCGCCCTGGCCGCCGGCGACGCGCTGCGCGCCATGCTGGCCGCGGACGGCGGCGGCCGCCCCGACCCCGCCCTGCTCGCCGCCGCCGGCCTCACCGGCATCGGCGACCCCGGCGCGGCCCCGGAAGCGCCCGCCGACGCCGCCGACGCCGCTGACCAGGGCGACCCCGGTGATCCGGGCGACGACCGCTCGCTCGCCGAGCGGGTCGACGAACTCGACGCCCTGCTCCGCGCCGTCGAGGACGGCCTCGACCCCGACCCCGGGCCCGGTACCGAACTCGACGACAGCGGCATCCTGCGCCGCCGCGAGGAGCTGCACCGGATGCTCTCGGCGGGCGACGCCGCCGGGGCCTGGACCGAGCTCACCGAGCCCGCGGGGGTCAAACGCCTGACCGTCCACGACGACGACGGCGCCCACGACATCACCGCCTACGCCGAGCGCCTGGACCAGGCCATCGCCGGTGCCGAGGAGGCCGCGCTCCAGCGCGAGGAGGAGGCGTTCGAGCGCCACCTCCTGGGCGAGCTCGCCGGGCACCTCTCGCACCAGATCGACGAGGCCAAGGCGCTCATCTCCACGATGAACGACGTGCTCGGCGACGTCACCACCTCCCAGGGCCTGGGGGTCCGGCTCGACTGGCGGCTGGCCCCCGACGCCGACGAGGACATCCGCGCCGTCGTCCCCCTCCTCGCCCGGCCGGCCGCCAAGCGGACCCGGGTCGAGACCACCCGCCTGCGCGACGCGCTGCGGCGCTGCATCGAGGCCATCCGCCGGCTCGACCCCGAGGCCACCGGCGGCGCCCAGCTCCGCGCCGCCCTGGACTACCGCTCCTGGTTCGCGTTCACCGTCTATGTGACCGACGCCGCCCACCCCGGTCGCGAGCGCCGGCTCGGCCACCGCACCGCCCTCAGCCAGGGCGAGCAGCGCGTGGTCGCCTACCTGGTGCTGTTCGCCGCGGCGGCGGCCCAGTTCGGGTCCCTGGCCGCCCACGCGCCCGACGCACCGCGGCTCATCCTGCTCGACGACGCGTTCGCCAAGGTCGACGAGCCCACCCACGGCCGGCTCCTGGGCCTGCTCGTCGAACTCGACCTGGACTTCGTGCTGACCTCCGAACGCGTCTGGGGCTGCTTCACCAGCGTCCCGAGCCTGCACATCTACGAGTGCCTGCGCGACCCCGCCGTTCCGGGCATCGCCACCCTGCACTTCACCTGGGACGGCAACAGACGGCGGCTCGTCGGGGTATGAGCACCGCCGGGGGCGCGCACCCCGGCGGGGCCTGAGGGCGGCGGTCCGGGACACGGGCCTACTGCTTTCCACCGGCCTGTCCTAATCTGAAGCGCAAGGTCGACAATGGAGCGGTGTGGTGACGACTGTGACGACGGTCCCTGCGGCGTTCGCCGGCGAGCCCCCGCGGCCGGACGACGACGGCGCCGTCGGACGCGCCGTCCTCGCGCGGCTCGCCCATTCCCCCCTCGACGCGTCCGCGCGGCGGTGGGTGGCGGCCGCCCTCCTCGGCGACGACGCGCTGGCCGCGTGCGCCCGCGGTGAGGACGTCCCCCTGCGGCCGCCCGGCGAGGCGCCGCAGGACACCGGGCACCCGTCCGATGTCCCGGCGCGGCGGGGCTACATCGGCCGCATCGAAGTGCAGGGGTTCCGCGGGATCGGCCGCCCCACGGCGCTGGAGTTCCCGCCGGGACCGGGGCTGACCGTGATCGTCGGCCGCAACGGGTCGGGGAAGTCGAGTTTCGCCGAGGCCGCCGAGGCGGCGCTGACAGGCCGCAACCTGCGGTGGGACGGGATGCCCGCCGCGTGGCGCGACGGCTGGCGCAACCTGCACTTCGACGAGCACACGCGGGTGAGCGTGCAGCTCCACCTGGCGGGTGAGGCCGCCCCGCTGCAGGTGACCCGCACCTGGACGGGCGACAGTGTGCGCTCGGCCCGCGGCGAGGTGGTCCACCCCAGCGGGCGGACGGGTCCGCTGCGCACCCTGGGGTGGGAGGCCGACCTCGCGCGCTACCGCCCGTTCCTGTCCTACGACGAGCTGGGCCGGGCCGTCACCGGCCGCGCGGCCGAGCTGTACGACACGCTCACGGCGCTGTTGGGGCTGACCGGTCTCGCCGAGGCCGAGCGCCGCCTGGCCAAGGCGTGCGACCGGCTGGCCAAGCAGCAGGACCGGCCGGCCCGCGAACTCGGCTACCTGCTGGACCGGCTGCGCGAGAGCGCGGACCCCCGCGCCCGGCGGGCCGCCGAGCTGCTGGTGGCGTCACCCATCGACCTCGATCGGCTGGCCTCGATCGCCGCCGACGACGGCCCCGCCGACCCCGGCCGCCAGCTCGTCCTGCGCCGGCTGCGCCGGCTCGCCGTGCCCGAGCGCGCCCTCCTCGGCGACATCGTCAATGAGCTGCGGGGCGCCGCCATGGAGCTCGCCATGGCGGCCGGCACCAAGGGCGACCGCGCGCACGGCGTCGTGGAGCTGCTGCGCCAGGCGCTGGAGCACCACCGGCGCCACCCCAAGGAGACCGACTGCCCCACCTGCGGCGCCGGCGGGGCGCTGGGCCCGCAGTGGCAGGCGCGGGCGCAGGCCGAGATCGCCACGCTCGACCGCGTCGCAGCCGGGGCCTCCGCCGCCTACGAGCGCGCCGACAACGCCCGCGACCAGGCGCGCTTCCTCATGGCGCCCATGCCCTCCTGGCTGCCCGCCGACAGCGAGCTGGGCCAGGTCTGGGCGCAGTGGTCGGCGGGCGCCGAGATCACCGACCTGGGCGAGCTGGCCGGGCACATCGAGACCGTGGGCCGCCGGCTGCGCTCCACGGCCATCGCCGCGCGCAAGGAGGCCGGCGCCCGCCTGGACGACCCCTCGGACGGCTGGGGCGAGCTCGCCGAGGCCCTGGGCGCGTGGGTGGCCGATGCCCGTGCGGCGATGCACGCCCGCGATGTCCTGCACCCGGCCGGGCAGGCGCTGAACTGGTTCACCGGGCAGGCGCGCGAAGTCCGCGCGGAGCGGCTGCGCCCGCTCGCGGTCCAGGCCGAGCACGTGTGGCAGCGGCTGCGCCAGGAGCGGCACATCGACCTGGAGGCGCTGCGGCTGGTGGGCCGGGGCGCGCAGCGGAGGGTGGCGGTGGACGTGGCCGTCGACGGCGCCGACACCGATGGCAACGCGCCGGGCCTGCTCAGCCAGGGGGAGTTCCAGGCGCTGGCCCTGTCGATCTGCCTGCCGCGCACGCTTGTGCCCGGCAACCCGTTCGGGTTCCTGCTGCTGGACGACCCCGTGCAGGCCATGGACACCGAGACGGTGGAGGGGCTGTCATCGGTCCTGGCGGAGGTGGGCCGGCACCGGCAGCTCGTGGTGTTCACGCACGACACCCGGCTGCCCGACGCCCTGCGGCGGCTGGGGCTGCCCGCGGCCATCCGGCTCATCCACCGCGACGCGATGTCGAACGTCTGGGTGGCCGACCCGGGCGACTGACCAGGGCCGGATCGAGGCCCGATGTCGACCGGCTCGTAGGCCGAGCTCAGTATCACCTGGTCACGCGCGCCTTCTCGCTCGGCTTCAGCGGCCCCGCGGGGAGGGGGCCTTCGGCCCGGTGGCGGGGACGCTTCCGCTCGCTCGTCGGCTTGCCGTGACGTGTCTCCTGGTCACGCGCGCCTTCTCGCTCGGCTTCAGCGGCCCCGCGGGGAGGGGGCCTTCGGCCCGGTGGCGGGGACGCTTCCGCTCGCTCGTCGGCTTGCCGTGACGATTTGGCACTGCCCCCCCGGATCCCTGTATAGTCGTCATCAACGCGAAGGGCGGAACCCCGCAAGGGGAGCGCCACAGCGGGCCCCTTTAGCTCAGTCGGCAGAGCGTCTCCATGGTAAGGAGAAGGTCTACGGTTCGATTCCGTAAAGGGGCTCCACCACTTGAATGAGCTTCCGGTCCACTCAGGTGGGTGTCCGGCGGAAATCTGATTCGCCGGTCGGGCCGGGTTCCGGTAGCCTCTTCGAGGCCGTTCCGGTCATCCCCGGTCATGGCGGAGTAGCTCAGTCGGTAGAGCAAGCGGCTCATAATCGCTGTGTCGTCGGTTCAAGTCCGGCCTCCGCTACTACCTGCGCGCGGCCCCTGTTCTGAGATCAGGGGTCTCCGCGGGTCCTTTTCGATGTTCATAGCTTCCAGCGAGAAAGGCACTCCGACGTGGCTGCCACCGACGTGAGGCCGAAGATCACCCTGGCCTGCCAGGAGTGCAAGCACCGTAACTACATCACGCGCAAGAACCGTCGGAACAACCCCGACCGTCTCTCGCTGAAGAAGTTCTGCCCCAACTGCCGGCAGCACTCCGAGCACCGCGAGACCCGCTAACCCGCCCTGCGGAGCGGGTACGCGGCCTCGGACCGCGGTACTCCGGCGCGCCGTGTGCGCCCGCGCCCGGTGAGCATCCCTGCTCACCGGGCCATTAGTGTGTGATGGGCCCGAGACCACCAGCCGAGAGGGAGCCGATGGCGATCAACCGTGACTATCTGGGGCGGGTCTACCAGACCCCGCGGCCCTACGAGGTGACACGCGGCAAGATCCGGGAGTTCGCCGACGCCATCCAGGACCCCAACCCCGTCTACACCGACACCGCGGCGGCCAAGGCGGCCGGCCACCCCGACGTCGTCGCCCCCCCGACCTTCCCCATCATCATGGCCATGGACGGCGCCGGGCAGGCGATCATCGACCCCGACCTGCGCCTGGACTTCTCGATGGTCGTCCACGGCGACCAGGCGTTCCGCTACAGCCGGCCGCTGCGCGCCGGCGACGTCGTCACCACCGTCACCACCATCGCCGACATCAAGGCGCTCGGCGGCAACGAGATGATGACGCTCGAAAGCGAGATCAGCACCGTCGAGGGCGAGCACGTCGTCACGTCGGTGATGATGTTCGTCGTGCGCGGCGGCGCCGCCGCGGGCGGCACCGGTGACGACACCGCCGCCGCAGGGGAGAAGCAGGGGAGCAGCGCATGACCGCCACCGTCCGCTACGCCGACGTCGAGGTCGGGGCGCAGCTCCCCGAGCAGGTCTACCCGGTGCGCCGGCTCGACCTCGTCCGCTACGCCGGTGCCTCCGGCGACTTCAACCCGATCCACTGGAACGAGCGGTTCGCGAAGTCGGTGGGCCTGCCCGACGTCATCGCCCACGGCATGTTCAGCATGGCCGAGGCCGGCCGGCTGGTCACCGACTGGACCGGCGACCCCGGCGCCGTCGTGGAGTACTCGGTGCGGTTCTCCGCGCCCGTCGTGGTCCCCGACGACGACACCGGAGCCGAGATCACCGTGAGCGGCGTCGTCAAGGAGAAGCTCGACGGCGACCTGGTCAAGGTCGCCATCACCGCGCGATCCGGCGGTGCCAAGGTACTGGCCCGCGCCACCGCCGTCGTCCGGCTCGCCTGACCCGGGTGCCCGGGGCGCGGCGCCGCCGCCGTACCCGGGCACCGGCCCGTCCGTCCCATCCGAGGTGGCCCGTGTCCGCTGATCCGTCCCGTTCCACCGTCCTCGCCGGCGCCCGCAGCGGCGTCAGCCTGGCCGGCTACACCACCCTGGGCCTAGGCGGCCCCGCGGCGCGCTTCGCCACCGCGCGCGACACCGCCGAACTCGTCGCGGCCGTCACCGCAGCCGACGCCGCGGGAGAGCGGCTGCTCGTCCTGGGCGGCGGCAGCAACCTGGTGGTGGCCGACTCCGGCTTCGATGGAACGGTGGTGCACGTCGACTCCCAGGGCACCGCGGTGGAGTCCGACGACGGGCACACGGTCCGGCTCCGGGTGAGCGCGGGCGTGGAGTGGGACCCCTTCGTGGCGCACACGGTCGACGAGGGCCTGAGCGGGATCGAGTGCCTGTCCGGCATCCCCGGGCGCGTGGGCTCCACCCCCATCCAGAACGTCGGCGCCTACGGCCAGGAGGTCGCGCAGACCATCGCCGAGGTCGTCGTGCACGACCGCGCCGCCGGGCGGCTGCGCGCGATGTCCACCGCCGAATGCGGGTTCGCCTACCGCGACAGCGTCTTCAAGGGCGACGACCGCTATGTGGTGTGCGAGGTCGTGTTCGAGCTGACACGCGCGCGCACCAGCCGCCCGCTCCGCTACGCCGAGGTCGCCCGCGCGCTCGGGGTCGAACCCGGCGGCGCGGTGCCGCTGGCCGATGCCCGGGCCGCCGTCCTGGAGCTGCGGCGCGGCAAGGGCATGGTCCTCGACCCGGCCGACCCCGACACCCGCAGCGCCGGATCCTTCTTCACCAACCCGCTGCTGTCCGCCGAGGAGTTCGAGCGGTTCCGCGTGCGGGCCGCCGAACGGCTGGGCTCCGATGCGGCCCCGCCCGCCCACCCCGACACCGAGGGCCGGGTGAAGCTCTCCGCCGCCTGGCTCATCGACCGGGCCGGATTCACCAAGGGCTACGGCGCGGGGGCGGCCCGGATCTCGACCAAGCACACGCTCGCCCTGACCAACCCCGGCGGCGCCCGGACCGAGGACCTGCTGGAGTTGGCGCGCGAGGTCCGCGCGGGGGTGGCCGACGCGTTCGGCGTCACCCTGGTCAACGAGCCCGTCATGGTGGGCGTCGCCCTGTAGCCGGGCGGCCGGCGGGCCACCGCCGGGCGGGCGCAGGCGGTGCCGCCGCCTCCCCGGCCGGCGGGGGCGCTCAGGCGGCGGGAGCCTGCGGCGGCGGGGCCGCGAGCCAGGCGTCGACCCCGGCCAGCAGGCCCTTCTTCAGGGAATCGGGCGCGGCCGAGCCGCGGATGGACATCCGGGCCAGCTCGGCCAGCTCCGGGTCGGTGAACCCGAAGACCGCGCGGGCGGTCTCGTACTGCTCGGCGAGCCGCGGCCCGAACAGCAGGGGGTCGTCGGTGCCCAGCGCGACCGGTGCCCCCGCGTCGAACAGCCGCCGCAGCGGCACGTGCTCGACGCGCTCCACCACCCCCAGCCCCACGTTGGAGCTGGGGCAGACCTCCAGCGTGGTCTCCTGGGTGGCGATCCGCTCGACCAGGTAGGGGTCCTCGATCGCGCGCACCCCGTGGCCGACGCGGTCGGCGGACAGCTCGTCCAGGCACTCCCGGACGCTGCGCGGGCCCTGGAGTTCGCCGCCGTGGGGCGCGGAGACCAGTCCCGCGCGCCGGGCGATCCGGAAGGCGCCTTCGAACTCGAGCGCGCGGCCCCGCCGCTCGTCGTTGTTCAGGCCGAAGGCCACCACCCCGCGCCCGGCGTATTGGGCGGCCAGCCGGGCCAGGGCCTTGGCGTCGAGGGGGTGCTTGGTGCGGTTGGCGGCGACCATGATCCCGATCCCCACCCCGGTGTCGCGCTCGGCGACCCGCGCGGCGTCGAGGACCAGCTCCAGGGTGGCGGTCAGGCCGTCGAACCGGGCCGCGTAGCCGCTGGGGTCGACCTGGATCTCCAGCCACCCCGAGCCCGCGGCGCGGTCGTCCTCGGCGGCCTCGCGCAGTAACCGGTACATGTCCTCGGACCGGCGCAGGACGGATCGGGCGATGTCGTAGAGGCGCTGGAACCGGAACCAGCCGCGCTCGTCCGTCGCGCGCAGCTTGGGGGGCCATTCGGAGACCAGGGACTGGGGGAGCTGCACTCCGCGCTCCCGCGCCAGCCCGACCAGGGTCGGATGCCGCATCGACCCGGTGAAGTGCAGGTGCAGGTGGGCTTTTGGCAACTGGGCGATCGGGCGTTCCATCCCACAAGGGTGCCCTAAAGCGCAACCGCGCGATGCCGCGTCCGGGGAAGACGGAGAAGAGGGGGTGCCCGGGATCGGGCACCCCCTCAGGCGCACGCGCGGCGCGGCGCGGGGCCGGAAGGCCGAGGCGGCCGCGGACGCGGTTACCGGGCCTCGCCGAGCAGCTTGCCCATGCGGCCCACGCCCTCGGTGAGGTCGGCGTCGCCCAGCGCGTAGGACAGGCGCAGGTAGCCCGGCGTGCCGAACGCCTCGCCGGGGACGACCGCGACCTCGGCCTGGTCCAGGATCACCTCGGCCAGCTCGGCCGAGGTCTGCGGCCGCCGGCCGCCGATCTCCTTGCCGAGCAGCTCCTTGACGGAGGGGTAGGCGTAGAACGCGCCCTGCGGTTCGGGGCACAGGACGCCGGGGATGTCGTTGAGCAGCCCGACGATCGTGCGGCGCCGCCGGTCGAAGGCGGTGCGCATCTCGTCGACCGCCGACAGGTCGCCGGAGACGGCGGCCAGCGCCGCGGCCTGCGACACGTTGGCGACGTTGGAGGTGGCGTGCGACTGCAGGTTGCCCGCCGCCTTCACGACGTCCTTGGGGCCGACGATCCACCCCACGCGCCAGCCGGTCATGGCGTAGGTCTTGGCGACGCCGTTCACCACGACGGTGCGGTCGGCCAGCTCGGGGACCTCGACCGGGATGGAGCTGAAGCGCGCGTCGCCGTAGACCAGGTGCTCGTAGATCTCGTCGGTGAGCACCCACAGCCCGTGCCCGGCCGCCCACTGGCCGATCTCGCGGACCTGCTCGGGGGTGTACACGGCGCCCGTGGGGTTGGACGGCGAGACGAACAGCAGCACCTTGGTGCGCTCGGTGCGCGCCGCCTCCAGCTGGTCCACCGACGCGAGGTAGCCGGTGGACTCGTCGGTGACCACGTAGGAGGGCACGCCCCCCGCCAAGGCGATGGACTCCGGGTAGGTGGTCCAGTAAGGGGCGATGACGATGACCTCGTCGCCCGGGTCGAGCAGGGTCGCGAACGCCTCGTAGATGGCCTGCTTGCCGCCGTTGGTCACCAGGATCTGCGAGGGCTCCACCTGGTAGCCGGAGTCGCGCAGCGTCTTGGCCGCCAGCGCCTCCTTCAGCTCGGGCAGCCCGCCGGCCGGCGTGTAGCGGTGGAAGCGGGGCTCGCGGGCGGCCTTGACCGCGGCCTCGACGATGTAATCGGGGGTCGGGAAGTCGGGCTCCCCGGCGCCGAAGCCGATGACGGGGCGCCCGGCCGCCTTCATGGCCTTGGCCTTCGCGTCGACGGCCAGTGTCGCCGACTCGGAGATGCCGCCGATACGTGCGGAGATACGGGGTCGGTCAGTCATGCGTCCATGGTTTCATGCGCGGGAGCGCGATGGTGCGGAAGGGGAGGCAGGGGCCGCCGTACCCTGCCGCGGCGCCGCTGCGGGCGGCCCGCCCGGACCGCCGCGCGCGGCGATCCGGCGACGCCGCGGGGCCGTCCGGGTTGGTCCTCGGCCGGGAACTGGCATAGACTCTGGCAACCGATGGGCCGGAGCCCGGATCGTGCCGCGGGAGAACCGCGCGCCCGAACCCCGGAATCCGGCTATGGTGGGACCACGCGGTTTCCGCCGAAGGGCAGTGGCTCAATTGGTAGAGCACCGGTCTCCAAAACCGGCGGTTGGGGGTTCGAGTCCCTCCTGCCCTGCAAGGCTCTTGGGCGAGTATCGGGCATCGCGGGACACCGCGGTGGCACCCCCGCCTCATCCGAGACAGTTCCGCCGGAGTAGTGCCAGCCGAACCGTCGACTCCTAAGGACCTCAGGTGACACAGACTGACGCCGACGCGAAGCCGGAGAAGGAGCGCAAGCGTCGTACCGGTCCGGTGACCTTCACCAAGCAGGTCGTCGGCGAACTCCGCAAGGTCCGCTGGCCCACGCGGCGCGAACTCGTCACCTACACGATCGTCGTCATCGTCTTCGTGGTGATCATGGTCGGTTACGTCTCGCTGCTCGACTTCGGCTTCGGCGAGGCCGTCACGTGGCTCTACGGCCAGTTCGGCACCCCCGGCGGCGGCGCCCCGGCGGCTTAGCCCCGCCCTCCGCCGCATTCCGGCCCGGCTTCGTGCCCTGCCTGGTCTCATGACGCCTATCGAGACCGTAAGCTGGCATGAACTGGTATCGGCGCCATCAGGTCCCGCGCCGTCCAGGGTGCGTAACCGACGAGAGAAAGAGCAGCCGTGTCCGAGTCCCCTTTGACCTCTGGCGATCTCCCCGCTGAGGAGCAGGATCAGTCGTCAGAGGACGAGACCGGTCGGCTCGCCGAGCACGCGCAGGAGCCCGGCGAGGACGCCGACGAGACCGCGGCCCCCACGGGCGGCGAAGCCGCAGCCGACGCCGATGAGGGCGAGGGCGACACCGAGGCGGAGCCCGGCGAGGCGGAGGAGCCCGGGGAGCCCGAGGCCCCCAAGCTCGACCCCGTCGAGGAGTTCAAGATCGAACTCCGCATGCTGCCGGGCGACTGGTACGTCGTGCACACCTACGCCGGCTACGAGAACCGGGTGAAGGCCAACGTCGAGAGCCGCACCCAGTCGCTCAACATGGAGGAGTACATCTTCCAGGTCGAGGTGCCCACGCAGGAGGTCACCGAGGTCAAGAGCGGCAAGCGGCAGCAGGTCACCGAGAAGGTGCTGCCCGGCTACGTCCTGGTCCGCATGGAGCTGATCGACGAGTCCTGGGCGGCCATCCGCAACACCCCGGGTGTCACCGGCTTCGTCGGCCTGTCCAACCGGCCGGCCCCGCTGAGCATCCAGGAGGTCGCCGACCTCCTCGCCCCCGAGCCCGAGGTCGCGCCGGAGCAGGCGAAGAAGGAGAAGGCCGAGGCCCGCTCCGACGTCGCCTACGACATCGGCGAGTCCGTCACGGTGATGGAGGGGCCGTTCGCCACGCTGCCCGCGACGGTGAGCGAGATCAACCCCGACACCCAGAAGCTCAAGGTGCTGGTCTCGATCTTCGGCCGCGAGACCCCGGTCGAGCTCGCGTTCAACCAGGTCTCCAAGATCTGACCGGTACGGCCGCCGGCCGGTGGCGCGTAGACTTGCGGGGTCCGCTTCGTCGAGGCGGACCCCTGCCCCGCTCGTGCGGGGCTTCTTCGCGCCCCGTCCGGGCCCCGGCGCGGGCGCCCCTCCGCCATCCGTGGCGGCGACCGTCGCCCCCGTCCATCCGGCGGTGCCCGCGCACGCCCGCGTGCGCGGATCCCGGGGCCCAAGTAAATATCGCGAAACAGGCAAAGGACCCGAAATGCCTCCGAAGAAGAAGATCGCGGCACTCGTCAAAGTGCAGCTGCCCGCTGGCCAGGCCACCCCGGCGCCGCCGGTCGGTACCGCCCTCGGCCCGCACGGCGTCAACATCATGGACTTCTGCAAGCAGTACAACGCTGCGACGGAAGCCCAGCGCGGGAGCGTCATCCCGGTCGAGATCACCATCTACGAGGACCGCTCGTTCAGCTTCATCACCAAGACGCCCCCGGCGCCGAAGCTGATCCTCAAGGCCGCCGGCCTGGAGAAGGGCGCGACCGACCCGAGCCGCACCGTGGCCGGTTCGATCACCGCAGACCAGGTCCGGGAGATCGCGCAGACCAAGCTGCCCGACCTCAACACCGACGACATCGACGCCGCGGCCAAGATCGTCGCCGGCACCGCCCGTTCCATGGGCATCGAGGTCAAGTAGCCGGTTCCCGGCCCCGAACCACCGTGGCAGGGCCTGCGCCGGCCCGCACCACACGTCTCAGTAGGAGATCTTTCCGTGAAGCGCAGCAAGAACCACCGCAAAGCCAGCGACCTGGTGGACCGCAGCAAGCTGTACTCGCCCACCGAGGCCGTGAAGCTCGCCAAGGACACCAGCGGCGTCAAGTTCGACGCGACCGTCGAGGTCGCCCTGCGCCTGGGCGTCGACCCGCGCAAGGCCGACCAGATGGTGCGCGGCACCGTCAACCTGCCGCACGGCACCGGCAAGACCGCACGGGTCCTGGTCTTCGCCACCGGTGACCGTGCCGAGCAGGCGCGCGCCGCGGGCGCCGACTACGTGGGCGACGACGACCTGGTCGAGGAGATCCAGAAGGGCTTCCTCGACTTCGACGCGGTCGTCGCCACCCCCGACCTCATGGGCAAGGTCGGGCGCCTGGGCCGGGTGCTCGGCCCCCGCGGCCTGATGCCGAACCCGAAGACCGGCACCGTCACCCCCGATGTCGCCAAGGCCGTGACCGAGATCAAGGGCGGCAAGATCGAGTTCCGCGTGGACCGTCACGGGAACCTGCACTTCATCATCGGCAAGACCTCCTTCGGTGAAGAGCAGCTCCTCGACAACTACTCCGCCGCGCTCGACGAGGTGCTCCGCCTCAAGCCGTCCGCGGCCAAGGGCCGGTACATCAAGAAGGCCACGGTGACCACGACGATGGGCCCGGGCATCCCGGTCGACCCCAACGTCACCCGCGCCGCCTGACACAGGCGCACGACGCGGCACCGCGCGTGCCCCGGCCCGTTCCACGGGCCGGGGCACGCGGCGTTGGGGGTGCTCCCGGAGGCGACACCCGGCCGGCCGCTCGGAACGGGCGGGTGGCCTCCCGCGGATGTACGCAGCACTCCCGGGATCGCCTAAGATGGGTGATTGCCGAAGACCGCCGGTCGCCACCCATCGGGTGGCCCAAGGTCCCATGCGAATGGGCGGCCTGCGCAGGTGCGATGTGAGCTGTGGTGGAGTGTCCCCTTTCCGGGTGTCCTCCCGCCGCGCCCCGTGCCCCTGCGCCGGGGCTTTTTTTCTGCCCGCACCCCCATTCGCCTGGCTCCGTGGATTCACCGGTGTTCACTGTTGGAAGGAGTCCCATGGCGAGGCCGGATAAGGCAGCCGCGGTCGCCGAGCTGAAGGACGAGTTCTCCAGCTCCCAGGGCGCCGTGCTGACCGAATACCGGGGGCTCAGTGTGGCGCAGCTGACCGAGCTGCGCCGTAGCCTCGGCCAGAACGCGCGTTTCCGCATCGTCAAGAACACGCTGAGCAAGATCGCCGCCAATGAGGCCGGTCTTGACGAGCAGGTCCTCGACCTGTTCGAGGGCCCCTCTGCCATCGCCTTCGTCCGCGGTGACGTGGTCGAGGCCGCCAAGGGCCTGCGTGACTTCTCGAAGGCGAACGCGCCGCTGGTGATCAAGGGCGGCGTCATCGACGGCAAGCCGATGACCCCCGATGAGATCAACCAGCTGGCCGATCTCGAGTCCCGCGAGGTGATCCTCGCGAAGCTGGCGGGCGCGTTCAAGGCCAAGCAGGGCCAGGCCGCCGCGCTGTTCCAGGCGCTCCCGAACAAGACCGTGCGGCTCGCCCAGGCGCTGCACGACAAGCGTTCGGAAGAAGCCTAACCACCCACTGTGCCTGCCGGTGCTCCCGCGCCGGACGTCTGGCCCGGCACGGCGTCGCACGACGCACGTGCCGTGAGAGAAAGAGAGATCGCAATCATGGCGAAGCTCAGCACCGAAGAGCTGCTCAGCGCGTTCGAGGAAATGACCCTGCTCGAGCTGGCCGGGTTCGTCAAGGAGTTCGAGGAGAAGTTCGACGTCACGGCCGCCGCCCCGGCCGCCGTTGTCGCCGCCGCTCCGGGCGCGCCTGCCGCCGTCGAGGAGGAGCAGAGCGAGTTCGACGTCGTCCTCGAGTCCGCCGGCGACAAGAAGATCCAGGTCATCAAGGAGGTCCGCAGCCTCACGAGCCTGGGTCTGAAGGAAGCCAAGGACCTGGTCGACAACGCCCCGAAGCCGCTGCTGGAGGGTGTCGCCAAGGACGCCGCGGAGAAGGCCAAGGCCGCTCTGGAAGGCGCCGGCGCCACCGTCACCCTGAAGTAGTCCGAGCCGCCTCCACAGGCGCTCACCGGGCGGCCGCCCCGTATCGGGGCGGCCGCCCTTTCTCGTGTTCGGAGATCTCCGGACACCGGCGGGCGCGCGGTGGTATCACTCCGATGTCACCTGTTCTCGACGCGGAGGAGCGGAGCCGTGGCAGCGCGGCAGATGGATCACGGGCCTTCCGGTGCCGCCGCGGCGGCGGAGGCCGGTGCCGACGGCGCAGGGGGCGTGCGGACGCCGGCGGGGCGCGCTGAGGCGGTCCGGGGGGCGAACGGCGGCCGCGGCGGCGGAGATCGCCCGCGCGCGGGAGCGGTCCGGGGCAGGGGATCCATCGGGCCCTGGACCCAAGGATCTTTCCCCTATGTCGGGTCGCTCACACCCCGAGTGGTCTGTGGGACCTCTCACGACGGCGGAATGCCCCGATACGGGCGGCCTGGGCTTGACGGATCCGGCTGTTGGGGCGATGCTGCGTGGTGTCGTGACTGACTCCGGGGGGCGTTGTTGGACAGCGGTGTAGTATTCGGCTACACTGCCCTTTTGCGCTGCCCTTTGACGTTCCCTGTGCCGGTGTCCGTGCGTGGAGCCCGATTCCTCGTTGTCTCGGCCCACTCCGCACCCTAGAGTCTCCGACCTGCCTCGGCTTCTCTTCGCGCATCAAGGGACGTCTGGCGTGCGCGCGCATCAACCGCCACAAGCCTTCGGAAGGACCCCTGTTGGCAGCCTCGCGCAACGCCTCCGCTAACGCCCTTGGTCCGAACCGCGTTTCCTTTGCTCGTATTCAGGAACCACTTGAGGTCCCCAACCTTCTCGCCTTGCAGACCGAGTCGTTCGACTGGCTGCTCGGCAACGAGAAGTGGAGTACCCGAGTAGAGGCGGCTCGTAACGCCGGCCGCAAGGACGTTCCGGAGCAGTCCGGCCTCGAGGAGATCTTCGAGGAGATCAGTCCCATCGAGGACTTCTCGGGCACGATGTCCCTGTCGTTCCGCGACCACCGGTTCGAGCCGCCCAAGTACTCCGAAGAGGAGTGCAAGGACAAGGACATGACCTACTCCGCCCCGATGTTCGTGACGGCGGAGTTCATCAACAACGACACCGGTGAGATCAAGAGCCAGACCGTGTTCATGGGCGACTTCCCGCTCATGACGGTCAAGGGCACGTTCATCATCAACGGCACCGAGCGTGTCGT
>NZ_JBHSFQ010000033.1:0-73193 GCF_042653925.1 Nocardiopsis mangrovi | reverse complement strand
GGCCGTGCCGTCGCCGGACGGGCGGCGGCACGGCCGCGGCGGATCCCGGACGCGGCCGCGGCGCGGGCGTCAGGCGACGGCGCGCTCGGGTTCCGGGGCCGCCGCCTCCGTCGCCTCCGCCCGGCCGCGCCGGCCGAGCAGCGCGTCGAGGGCGGCACGTGCGCGGCGGCCGGATCCACGGGACCGGCCGAGGGCGCTGGTCACCCGGTCGAGGTAGATGGCGAGGATGACCACGGCGATGCCCCCCTCGAACGCGACGCCGATGTTGAACTGGGTGACGCCGCTGACGACGACCCCGCCCAGCCCCTCGGCGCCGACCATGCCGGCGACGACCACCATCGACAGCGCGAGCATGATCACCTGGTTGACGCCGGTCATGATGGACGGCAGCGCCAGCGGCAGCTGGACCTCGCGCAGCACCTGCCCGGGGCGCGGCCCGAACGCGCGCGCCGCCTCCACGATCTCGGCGTCGACCTGGCGTATGCCCAGCTCGGTGAGGCGGACCGCCGGCGGTATGGCGAACACCGTTGTGGCGACGATTCCGGGGACGACTCCGATGCCGAAGAAGAAGACCGACGGCACGAGGTAGACGAAGACCGGCAGGGTCTGCATGAAGTCGAGGACCGGCCGGACGTAGAAGCTCACCCGCGGGCTGTTCGCGGCCAGGATCCCGATCGGGACGCCGACGGCGATCGACATGAGCGCGGCGATGATGACGACCGCCAGGGTCTCCAGCGTCTCCGTCCACAGCTGCATGCCGTCCACGAGCAGGAACGCCAGCACCGTGAACGCGGTCAGGGCGATGCTGCGGACCGCGACGGCGGCCAGCAGCGCGAAGACCGCGATCAGCGCGAACGGCATCAGGGAGGCGAGAGCCGTGTAGACGGCGTTGACGGCGAACAGCAGCACCGCGGCGACGCCGTCGAAGAAGCCGCCGACGTTGTCCACCAGCCACTGCAGCGCGGATTCGATCGCCGCGCCGACGGGGATCCTAGGCATGCTCGTTCACGTCCTTGGGGGTGGAGGCGATGGCGTCCAGGACGCGGGCCCTGGGGACGACGCCGACCAGCCGCTTGTCGCGGTCCACGACCGCGAGCGGCACGGGGTGCCCGCCCGCGCGATGGCAGAACTCGATCAGGGGGGCGTCGTCGGGGACCGCGGTGTAGCCGCCGCCGAGGCAGCTCTCCAGGTCGGCGCGGTTTCCGGCGACCGCTTCGGACAGCAGCGCGTCGGTGGCGACACCGGCGATCCCGCCGTCGGGGGCGGTGACGTAGACGCCGTGGCCCGGGGATTCCCGCAGCCGGCCGAGCACCGCCGCCGGGTCGTCGCCGACGGCCGCGGTGACCCACGGGGGCTGCATGACCGTTCCCGCCGTGAGGACGCGTGTGCGGTCGACGTCGGAGACGAAGTCCTCGACGTAGGCGTCCGCCGGCTGCGAGATGATCTCGGGCCCGGTGCCCAGCTGGACGATCCGGCCGTTGCGCATGACCATGATCCGGTCGCCGAGGCGCATCGCCTCGTTGAGGTCGTGCGTCACGAAGATGATGGTCTTGCGGAAGTCCCGTTGCAGTTCGAGCAGTTGCTCCTGCATCGAGCGGCGGGTGAGCGGGTCGAGCGCGCTGAACGGCTCGTCCATGATGAGGACGTCGGGGTCCGTCGTCAGGGCGCGGGCGAGCCCGACACGCTGCTTCATCCCCCCGCTGAACTCGTCGGGGTAGGCGTCGCCCCGCCGGCCGAGCCCCACCTGCTCCAGGGCGCGGTCGGCGCGGCGCAGCCGCTCGCGCTTGGGCACGCCGCGGGCCTTCAGGCCGTAGGCGGCGTTCTCCCGGACGGTGCGGTGCGGGAAGAGCGCGAAGTGCTGGAAGACCATGCCGACGCGCCGGTTCCGAAGCTCGCGCAGCTCCCGCGGGGTCATGCCGCCGACGTCGGCCCCGTCGTACACGACGCTCCCGGCGCTCGGCGCCACCAGGCGGTTGATCATCCGGATGACGGTGGACTTGCCCGACCCGGACAGGCCCATGATGACGAAGAGCTCGCCCTTGTCCACCGAGAAGGACACGTCGTCGACGGCGAGGACACCGCCGGCCTCCCGCACCGCGCGGGCGCGGTCGGCCGGGGCGTCCAGGATCCGCCCCGCCCGCGCCGGCGGGAGGTCGAAGACCTTCGTGAGATGCCGCGCCTCAATCACGGGGGGCCTCCGCGGGCTCGCCGTCGACGGTCTCGACGCCCTCCAGCCAGGTGTCGACCACGTCGGGGTTGTCCGCGATCCAGGCGGCGGCGACGTCCTCGGCGGACGTGTTCTCCTGGCTCACCGCGTGGACCCAGTCGGAGGCGGTGTCGGAGTCCACCTCCATCTGGGACAGCAGCCGCGCCACGTTCGGGTTGTCGGACTCGAACGCCTCGCGGGTGGCGACCCGGATCTCGCCGGCGCCGGGCCAGGCGTCCTCGGGGTCGTCGAGGTAGACGAGGTCCCACTCGACGTTCATCCAGTGCGGTTCCCAGGCGAGGAAGACGACCGGCTCCTCGTTGTCGACCCGCTGCTCGACCTCGGCGAGCATCGCCGGGGTGCTCGACTCCAGGAGGTTCCAGTCGCCGAGGCCGTAGGCGTCGTCGCCGATGGCGTCCTGGATGCTCTGGTTGCCCGGCGTCCCGGGCTCGATCCCGAGGAACTCGTTGTCGAACTCCGCCGCGTTGGGTGCGAGGTCGGCGAGCGACGTCACGTCGAGCTCGTCGGCGACGTACCGGGGGACGGCGGGCTCATAGGACGTTCCCGTGACGAGCGTGCCGAGGACCTCCACGCTGCCGTCGTCGATGTACTCGGCGAAGACCTCCTCCTGGCTCGGCCACCAGTTGCCGAGGTAGGCGTCGGCGTCCCCGCTGGCCAGCGCCTGGGCGCCGAGCGGGACGGAGAGCTCCTCGATGCTGACGCTGTATCCGAGCTCCTCCAGGACCCGGCTGACGATCGCGTTCTCGACCATCAGGTCTTCCCACGGCTGCTCCACCAGGGTGATCTCCGTTTCGCCCCCGCCGCCGGCGCCGAAGCCCCCCTCGGGTTGGGTGCACGCGGCGACGGTCAGAACGCTGAGCGCCGCGAGGGAGGGTGCCAGAACGCGGCCTGGTCGCGGATACATGAGTCTGTGCCTCTCTGGATGGTCGCCGGATCTGAGATTTCCCCGTTTTCCATGCCTTCGCCCGGGCGGAGGGGTTGAATTCTCGTAGGGCCCCTCGGGCGGTGTGCGATCCGGTTTCGCATTTTCTGTGGAATTGTCAAACGCCGATCATGGGGCGCACGTCGATTGATACTGGTGTACATCCGCGCACAAGTTCAATGCCTGGGAAAATGCGACCTATATCGATACCTGCTGGTCATTATAGATATTTTCTATAATGACAAACGTGTTACAAAAATGACAAATGTGTTTCAGTGGAATTGTGCGGGGTCCGGCACGACGGGCGCCGCCGCGCCGACGTCCGGCCACCGCGGGGTCGGCCACACGGCGCGGCGACCGGCCGGGCGCGGCAGTGGGGGCCGGCGCGGGATCAGCGCTGAGGGGGTGGCCGGACACCGCCGGCGGCCGGCCTGCCCGGGCGGTGCGGAGGTCTCCTACGCCCGGGCGTCCGGAGCGCCCGTCGCGGCGTCGGCCGTCGCCTCTGCCGCCTTCTCCGCTTCGGCTTCGGGCTCGGGTGTGACCGTGCCGGCCGTACCGTCGACCGTGATGAGGTCGCCGTCCTTGATCCGCCGGGTGGCGTCGCGCAGGCAGATCACCGCGGGGATGCCGTACTCGCGGGCGACCGTCGGGCCGTGCGCGATCGGCGACCCGGTCTCGGTGACCAGCCCCGCCGCTGTCATGAACAGCGGCGTCCACCCGGGGTCGGTGGTGGGGGCCACCAGGATCTCGCCCGGTTCCAGGTGCGCTCCGGCCGGATCGCGCACCACCCGTGCCCGGCCGGTGGCCCGCCCCGGTGCCGCGGCCAGCCCCGCCATCGCGCCCTCCACCGGCGCGGGAGCGGGCAGCAGCGACTCGACGTCGGTGCCGTCCGACAGCAGCAGGCCCGGCACCTGCGGGCGGCGCAGCTCCCGCTGGTAGGCGGCTCTGCGCCCGGCGACCAGGTCCCGGTGGTCGGCGCCGTCCTCGACCGCCGCGCGCACCTCGCCCAGTTCGAGGAACATGACGTCGCCGGCCCGCTCCAGCAGACCGCGGCCGGCCAGCTCCTCACCGATGAGCACCAGCTGCCGCCGCATCTGGTGGAAGGGCAGGAGCCAGGCGAACTTGGCCAGCTCGCGCAGGCCCGTCAGCTCGCGCGACCGGCGCATGAGGAACACCCCCAGCCGGCCGCGGACCGACCGTCTCCGGCGCACGCGCCGGTCCAGCTCGCCGATCACCGTCTCGGCACGCGCGGCGGCGCGGGCGAACCGCTGGTCGGGCGCCTGGTCGGGGTCGTCCACCCGCAGGTAGTTGGCGATCGTGCCGAACAGCGGAGTGGGGTCGTCGCCCCACCGCGGCACGCCGATGTCGACCTCGGCCGCCGCCCGGTGCCCGTAGACGCCGAGGAACGACCGCATCCCGATATCGGGCAGGGTCCCGGCCCGGAACCTCGCCGCGAGCTCTTCGGGCGGGGTGCCCGCGAACAGGTCGCGGTGCCCGGCGGCCCGGGACGCCATCCGCCACAGCTCCAGGTCCATCTCGGTGGTGACGTTGTGCGGCATGCCGCCCAGGACCGTCTCGGCCTCCGCGCCGGTGGCGACGCCCTTGAGGAGCGACGAGGGGAGGACGCCGAGGAGGATGCCGGTGCACATCGGCCACAGCATGTCGGCGATGCCCTGGAACAGCGCGTCCTTGAGGGTGTCGCCCTCGATGAACCGCAGGCGCGCGGAGGGGGGAGCGTCGGGCGGCAGCGGGGAGGCGGACTGCTCCCGGAGCCGCCTCACCGCGGCGAACGCCTTCTCGCGGGCCGCCGCCGGCCGTGCGATCGCGCCGCCGATACCGGTCAGCGCGGACGGGGCCCACCGCACGACCAGACCCGCCATCGGCCCGACGCTGAACGGCACACCGCGCCGGGGGGAGAAGCGCGGGTCCTTCAGGAGGGCCGCCACGGCCGTTTTGGCCCGGGGACCGTAGACGTCCATCGCGGCGGGGACGCGCGACCGGACCGAGGCGCTGCGCAGGAGGTCGGTGAGGTCGGCGTATAGGCGTCCGCCGACGCCGACCATGAAGGGGGAGGTCACGCCGCCGGGCCCGCGGCTCTTCATGTAGGCGCCCATCCACTCGCCCGTGATCAGCCCCAGCATGGACAGGCCCATCGGGGTGATGGGGCGCAGCAGCCCCTGCATGTGGCCGATCTCCAGGTAGGCGCGGGGCCCGGGCAGGTGCCCGTCGTCGGGCAGCGGGAACAGGGTCGTGATCGGCCGGGACTGGAGCAGCCACAGCACGCCGTGGGCGTCGTAGGCCCATTCGGCGTCCTGGGGGGAGCCGAAATGCCGCTGGAGGCGCTCGCCCGCGGCGCGCAGCTCCGCCACCTGGTCGCGGGACAGGCACCCGTCGTCAGGGCCGTCGACTCCGCCGGGGCCCACGGTGTAGTGGTCGGGTATGGCGCTGCCGTCGACCACCGCGGTGCCCGGCCCGCGCACGGCGTCGGCGACCATGACCGACCGGCTGCCGCTGAGCGGGTCGGCGGTGAACAGCACCCCGGCGGTGTCCGCCTCGACCATCCGCTGCACCACGACCGCCATGTACGCCTGGCCGCGGTCGATCCCGTGGGTGTTCCGGTAGGACACGGCGCGCTCGGAGTCCAGCGACTCCCAGCACCGCCGTACCGCGGCCACCAGATCCGCCAGGCCCTCGACGCCGAGCACGGTGTCCTGCTGCCCGGCGAAGCTGGCCTCGGGCAGGTCCTCGGCGGTGGCGCTGGAGCGGACGGCGACCCGGCCGCCGCCCAGCCTCTCGTAGGCCGCCGCCAGTTCCCGTTCGGGGACGACGCCGTCCTTGTGGGCATCGGTGGTCAGGCAGAACCCGGGCGGGACGCGCTCCCCGGCCCGCACCATCTCGCCCAGCCCGGCGGCCTTGCCGCCCACGAGGCCGATCATGCCGGCGTCGATCTCCGTCAGGCCGACCACGTGCATCGCGCTCACCCCTCGACCCGTGCGCCGCCGGGGGGCGCCCCGGTGGTATCCGTGCGTTCGCGCATCGATGGCCCTTCCACCGTCGAATCTACGCCGCGGGCCGGGGGAATCCAGGGAGCCGCAGCCATCCATACGCGGTATTGACACGGGCCGGAACCGGAGGCGGAGCGGGAGCCGGAACGGCGATGGGGCCGGAGACGCGGATGCCCCCGCCCACGGTCGGGGGCATCCGCGCGGCCGGCCTGGCGGATGCCCCCGACCGGATTCGCTACCACCCCGGGGCCGGCCCCGCTGACACCGCGCGGCCGGCCGGAGAACGGGTTCAGACGCCGATGTCGGCCTGCGGCCCGGCGCCGTCGTCCAGCAACGCGGGGACGTCGTCCGCGGGGTCGAGGGTGTAGGAGTAGTGGGCGCCCGGGTCGAAGGCGCTGCCGCCGGTCTCCCGCCGGCCGTCGCTGTCGACCACGATGCTGCCCCTCTGGACGAGCGAGGCGTCCGCGTCCTTGTAGTAGGGGTCCTCGACGTCCTGGAAGTAGCTGTTCTCGATCACGGTGTTCGAGGAACCCCGGGACCAGTTGCCGCTGCCGGTGTCGCGCAGGTGGTTGTTGTACAGGTGCGCCATGGCGACGTTGTCGATGCTCGGGTTGCGCGAGTTGGTGTCGCTCACCAGGTTGTGGTGGATGGTCATGCGGGCGGTGACGTTGTCGGTCCAGCCGATCCCGAACGACTTGTTGCCCTCGTTGAGGATGTTCCAGGACACGGTGAGGTCGGTGGTGTCCTCGCGGCTGTCGATCAGGCCGTCGTTCATCCGCTCGATGCGGTTGTGGTCGATCCAGACGTGGTCCGCGCCGTCCATTTGGATGCCGTCGTAGTCGTAGGCGTCGTCGCCCGGATCGTCGTCGGGCATGCGGGTGTCGCGGATGGTGAGGTTGCGGATGATGACGTTGGAGACCTCGTTCAGGAAGAAGCCGCCGCCGACGATGTGGGCGTCGGCGCCGGCCCCGATGATCGTCTTGTCGGAGGCCACGCGGACCTCGGTGCCCAGCGGTTCGACCCTGATCTGCCCGTCGACCCGGATGACATAGGGCTCGTCGGCGGTGGCGTAGCGCACCAGGCCCGCGTAATCGGTGACGGTCACGGTCTCGCCCGCCGCACCGCCGGTGGTACCGCCGCCGGTGGACGCGAACCCGTCGGGGGCGTCCGGCCAGTCCGCCGCCCTGGCGTCCGCCGCCGGAACGGAGGGGGAGCCCGGATCGGCGCCGGCGGCCGGAACGCCCACCAGCGAACCGCCCAGAACGACGGCGGGCACGGCGAGCCACCAGCGGCGCCGCGTCGGGAATGTCGTGGTCATGGTCTCTCCAGAGATAGCGGGGGCATCGGATTCTGGGAGCGCTCCCATATTGTGCCATGGCGCACAGGGGACGGCACAGCGAGTGACGGCGGAAAATACCCCCGGCCGGCCCGGCCGCCCGCCTACAATTGCGGCATGCAGCAGGTGCGCACGGTCGCCGTGATGAGCCGGATGATGATGCCATCCGGCCTCCCGTGCATGCTCTGAAACCCGATACCCACGGAAGGCCCACGCCGGGTCTTCCGAACGCGGGCGCCGGCGCGGGCCGGGAAGGTCCCGCATGAGCCGGTACCACGTCACCACCGCGATCCCCTACGTCAACGGACGGCCGCACATCGGCCACGCCCTGGAGCTCGTCCAGGCGGACACCCTCGCGCGCTACCGCCGCCTGCTCGGCGACGAGGTCCGCTCGCAGACGGGAACCGACGACAACTCCCTGAAGAGTGTCCACAGCGCCGAGGCCGCGGGTATCGGAACCCGCGAGTACGTCGCCCGGGCCGCCCGCGCCTTCCTCGACCTCCGCGAGCCGCTGGAACTGTCCTTCACCGATTCCGTCCAGACCGGTTCGGACCCCCGCCACCGGCCCGGTGTGGAGAAGCTGTGGACCGCCTGCGCCGATCGCGGCGACCTCTACCGCGGGAGCTACAGCGGCCGGTACTGCACCGCCTGCGAGCAGTTCTACACACGTGCCGAACTCGCCGGCGGGCTCTGTCCCGAGCACGGGTGGCCGCCGGAGCACGTCGAGGAGGAGAACTGGTTCTTCCGCCTCAGCCGCTACCAGGACAGGCTGCGCGGGCTGATCGCCGGCGACACGCTCAGGGTCCGTCCAGAGAAGCGCAAGCGCGAGGTGCTGGCGTTCATCGACTCCGGCCTGGCGGACATCAGCGTCTCGCGCGGCCGGGAACGTGCACGGGGCTGGGGGATCCCGGTTCCGGGGGACCCGGAGCAGGTGGTCTACGTCTGGTTCGACGCCCTGGCCAACTACATCACCGGTCCGGGCTACGGCACCGACGACGCGGCGTTCACGCACTGGTGGACGCGGGCGGACGAGCGCGTCCACGTGGTCGGCAAGGGCATCGTCCGCTTCCACGCGGTCCACTGGCCGGCCCTGCTGCTCTCCGCCGGGCTGCGGCCCCCGACGGAGATCCTCGTCCACGACTACCTGACGGAGAACGGGCGCAAGATCAGCAAGTCGGCGGGAACCGGGGCCGACCCGGCGGAGCTGGCCCGCCGGTTCGGCCCGGACGCGCTGCGGTGGTGGCTGCTGCGCGACGTCGCGCCCTCCGATGACACCGACTACGGCGACCGCAGGCTGATCGGCCGCTACAACGAAGACCTGGCCAACAACGTCGGCAACCTCGTCCACCGCACGGCCGCCATGGTCACGAGGTACCGGAGCGGTGCCGTTCCCGCCATCGTCGATGGGGACGGGGCCGGGCCCGGGGCTATCCTGGCGCACGCGCGGCGGCAGGCGAGCGCCGACGTCCACCGGGCGTTGGCGGTCGCGGACTTCCGCGCCGCCGCCCGCGCCGTCACCGATCTCGCCGGCGCCGGAAACCGCGCTGTGGAGGCGTATGCCCCGTGGGCGCCGGCCAGGGCGGAGCGGGAACGGGGCACGAGCACCCGAGCGCTCGACGGGGTGCTGGCGGAGCTGGTCGTGACGGGCCGGCTGCTGGCGCGCCTTCTCGGGCCGTTCCTCCCGGCGGCGGCGGAGAAGATCACCGCCCAGTTGACCGGCGCGGGTGGAACCATCGGCGTCCCGGCCCCGATCTTCCGCCGCCTGGACCCCGACGCGCTGGGGGGCTGAACGCGAGGCGGGGGCGGCACCCCTGTTCCGGGTGCTGTTCGCGATACTGGGGGTACGTCGTTGGCGGGCGGCTTCGCAGCGGTGCCGGTGCAGGGGCGGCGGATGGGCCGGAGGCGGGCGCGTCCGATCGGCGCCGGGATCGGAGAGCCGCCTCGCGGGGCGCGCCTCGGCCGACGACGGACCCTCGCCGAGCGCACCGCCGCCTGCGGTCGCCGCGCGCCGGCGTGTACCGCGCTCTCCCCTCCGCCCTTCTTTCCCGCCCGCCGCGTAATCCCGCCCATCGATCAGAGAGGCCGGCACCGTTGGACACCGGTAGTTACTACGAGCCCGTCGGCGAGAACCGCTATGTGCCCACCTCGCACGCCGGTGGCGCGTGGGACCCCGATGAGCAGCACTTCAGCCCGCTCGGCGGCCTCATCGCACACGCCATCGACCGCTATCTCGCCGGGCGTCCCGACGACGGCCGGATGCTGTCCCGGATCTCCTACGACATCCTCGGGCGCCCCACGCTCGCCGAATGCGAGATCCGCGTGGCGACGATCCGGCCCGGCCGCACCATCGAACTGGTCGAAGCCGTCGTGCTCATCGCCGAGCGCCCCGTGGTGCGGGCGCGGGCGTGGCTCCTCGGCCCCTTCGACACCACCGCCGTCGCCGGCGGCGCACCCGAGGCGCTCACCCCGCCCGACGAGCTGGCGCCCGTGGCACTGACCCCCGTGTGGCCCGGCGGGTACATCGCCTCCCTGGACATCCGCCCGGTCTCGGCCCCGCGTCCGGGCCGGGCGACGGCCTGGCTCTCCTCCCGCGTCGGCCTCGTCGCCGGAGAGGACGCCGGCCCGCTGGCCTCCTTCATCGCGCTCGTCGACACCGCGAACGGCGTCGCCGCACGGCAGCCGCCCACCGCGTGGATGTTCCCCAACGTCGACCTGACGATCCACCTCCACCGCCGGCCGGAGGGCCGCTGGGTCGGCCTCGATACCTCGGTGACCTTCGGACCGACCGGCCAGGGCATCACCAGCACCGTTCTGCACGACGTCGCCGGCGCCGTCGGGCACGCGCAGCAGATCCTCACCGTCCGCCCCCTGCCCGCCGCGGAGTGACCACCGCCCCGGCGGGCGTCCCGCTCGGCGCACGCCCGCAGCGCGGTCGGATGGTCGTCCGGCACGGGCAGGTGCGGGTCGTCGCAGCCCGGGACCACGACGATATCGGCGTCCGCGATATCGGAGAGCGGGTGGATCGGCGCGCCGCCCGCCGACGCGTCGATGGGCGACGACCCGTCGCCCGCGTCACCGGCCGGCTCGCAAGCGCGGTCCGCGCACACGATGTCCGGTCACCCGGGTGCCGGCCGAGTACGTGCGCCGCGATGCCGGCGTCCAGCGTATGAAAACGCGGCACCGCAAGGATCGCGACGGTTCTCCCGTCATTTCCGGATCGGAAATCCATTTCCCCTCATGAGTCATTTCCGTTTCGATCGCGAGGCCGATCCCGTCCGGGTTCCGGTGCCGGCACGATCCTTTCGGAAAACGGCATGGAATCGCCTGTTCCGCGCCGGTCCCCGGCCGATGGCGTCGCAGCGGTCGCAACGGAATCCGCTATCGGTGATCGGAGCATCATCAGGGGACGCGCACGCCGGGCCGAGGGCTTCGGTGTCGCCTGCGAAGAGGATCACGGGTACGCGCAGGCGGTCGAGCACGGCGATGCGATCTACCTCGGCCCGCGTCTGAACGGCACCGCCGCCGGACGGCCGGGCGGCGCCGTGGCCGCGCCGCCGGCAACGGCCGCGGGCGGCGGGGGGTGGTGCCCCCGCCGCCCGCGGGACGCGCGCCGGGTCAGCGGTCGCGTTCGGCGTCGACGAGAGCGAGGACGCGTGCGCGTTCCGCGCGGCCCCAGGTCTCCCGGGTGAGGAGGATGCCGGCGAGGCCGATGACGGCGGCGCCCATGTACAGCAGGGCGGCGCCCGGCCAGCCGAAGGCGCCCACGAGCGCCGCGGCGAGCAGCGGGGCGAAGCCGCCGAGGGCCGCCGCGACCTGGTAGCCCAGCGAGGCGCCGGAGGTGCGGGTCGCGGTGTGGAACTGCTCGGTGAGCAGCGACCCCTGGGTGCCCGTGAGGGCGGCGTGGATGAACCCGATGCCGATGATGAACACGGCGACGACGAACGCGGGCCGGCCGTCATTGGTGAGCAGGTACATCGGGAACGCGAACAGGATCGCGGCGATACACGCGCCGATGTAGATCGGGCGCCGGCCGATCCGGTCGGTGAGGACCCCCGCGAGGAACGTCACGAAGATCGCCGTGATGCTCGCGGCGGTGATCGCGCCGAGGGCGACCGGCCGCAGCGACGGGTCGCGTTCGGTGAGGTAGTTGAGCAGGTAGGTCGCCGTGGAGTAGTAGGCGAACGACTCGACGATGCGCAGTGAGATGACGCGGAGGATGCCGCGCCAGTCGTTGCGGAGCGTCGCCAGGAACGGGTTCCGCTCGGTCTTCCCTGACGCCTGGGCCTCCCGGAACTCCGGCGACTCCGAGAGCCGGGAGCGCACGATGAGCGCCACGATGACGAGGATCGCGCTGAGCAGGAACGGGGCGCGCCAGGCCCAGTCGCCGTCGAGGCCGGCGCTGAGCGCGAACATCCCGCTGGCGAGCGCGATGCCCAGGGGGTTGCCCGATTGCGGGATGGCCGCGTACATCCCGCGCCGGTGCCATGGCGCGTGCTCGTAGGCCATCGTGATGGCGCCGCCCCATTCCGCGCCGAAGGCGAGGCCCTGCACCATGCGGATGATGGTGAGCAGGATCGGGGCGAGCACGCCGATCTGGCCGTAGGTCGGCAGCAGGCCGATGAGGAAGGTCGCCACGCCCATCACGATCATGGCGCCGACGAGCACGGGCTTGCGTCCGAACCTGTCCCCGAGGTACCCGCCGATCGCCCCGCCCAGCGGGCGCATGACGAATCCGACGGCGAGGGTGGCGAACGAGAGCAGCGTCCCGACGAACGGGTCGCTCTCGGGGAAGAACACCGCGCCGAAGTAGAGCGCGGAGGCGGTGCCGTAGGCGATGAAGTCGTAGTTCTCGACGCTGGTGCCCACGGCCGCGGCGATGGCGGTCTTGTTGCGGTCCTTCGAGCCGAGTGGCGAGCGCCGGATGGCCTCGGCGGGTGGTGATGACACGGGGATCCCCTTTGATCGGGCCGGTCCGGCGGTTCAGTTGCCGGGGGTGAGGTGGTCGAGGGCGTTGAGCTTGGCGACGCGGCGGCGGGTGTCCTCGTCGTCGTCGAACGTCGCGTCGAGGAACTCGCGCACGATGTCGGCGACGAGTGCGTGGGGGACCAGCCAGGCGCCCATCGCGATGACGTTGGCGTCGTCGTGCTCGACGGCCTGGTGCGCCGAGTACGGCTCATGGGCGAGGCCGCACCGGATACCGGGGATCTTGTTGGCGGCCATGATCGCCCCGGCGCCGGTCCCGCACACGAGGATCGCGCGGTCGGCGGTGCCGTCGAGTACGGGTGCGCAGGTCTCCTGGGTGATGTCGGGGAAGTCGACCGGGTCGGTGCTGTGCGTGCCGCGGTCGACGACGGTGTGGCCGAGGGCCTCCACCGCCGTGCGGACCGCGTCCTTGAGGGGGAAGCCGGCGTGGTCGGCGCCGAGCGCGACTCTCATGTGGTGCTCCTTCGGACGTGCGCGGCGGGGCGGATCCGCCCCGCCGCGGTGTGACGGGAGAGGTGGGCGGTTGCCCCGCGGCGGGTCACCGCGGGGCGTCCGGCCGCGAGGCCGGTGTGCGGCCGCGGCCCCGCCGGGTGGGCGGGGAGAGCGGCGGCGCGGTCGCCCGAGCGGGTCCCGCCCGGTCGATGAAGGCCGACGGCACGCGCTGCGACACCGCAGCGCGGCCGTTGATGAGGTCGACGAGCGCGGCGATGCCGAGGCGGCCGATCGTCGAGGCGTCGGTGCGGACCGCGGAGACCGGCGGGTCGGTGAGGGCGAACCAGTCGAGGTCGTCGAAGGAGACGAGTTCGACGCCGCGCGCCGCGTCGCCGAGCTCGGCGCGCAGCGCCCGGACCGCCCCGAGCGTCATGAGGCCGTCGGCGCCGAACACGGCGGTGGGCCGCATACCGCGGCCGAGGATGCGCCGCATCGCCGCGGCGCCGCTGTCGGCCTGGAAGTCGCCCTCGTCGACGAGCGCGGGATCCGTCGAGATGCCGTGCTCCGCGCGCCGGGACAGGTAGGCGTCGCGCCGCTCGGCACCGGTGGAGATGGTCGCCGGACCCCCGACGAAGGCGACTTCGCGGTGGCCGCGGCCGCGCAGCCACTCGAGGACGAGGGCCACCCCGCCGGCGTTGTCCGGCGCGATCGTGGGCGCTTCCGATCCCCGGACCGTGCGGTCCACGCACACCAGCGGCATCCCACCGCCGAGCAGGCCCCGGAGCGCGGAGGAGTCGCCGCCCTGCGGGGCCAGCAGGAAGCCGTCGATCCGCTGGGACGCGAACGCGCGGAGGAGCGCGGCCTCCTGGGCGGCGTCCTCGTCGGAGTTGGCCAGCAGGACCGTGTAGCCGAGGCGGCGCGCCTCCCGCTCGGCCGCGTGCGCGAGCTCGGAGAAGAACGGGTTGCGGATGTCCGACACCAGCAGGCCGAGCACGTCGGTCTTGGCGCGCCGCAGCGACCGCGCGGGTCCGTGCGCGATGTAGTTCAGCTCGGCGGCCGCCGCGAGGACCCGCGAACGGGAGTCGGCCGACGTGTGGGCGCCGCCGCTGAGCACGCGCGAGGCGGTGCCGAGCGACACCCCCGCCCGCGCCGCGACGTCCTTGATCGTGACCAATCGTCCCCCTTTGCGTGGAAACGTTTCCACGCTAGGGCTTTTTGATCACGGAAGGATCGACGGGAAGACGCGGTTTCGTGTGTGGGTCGTCCGTGCTCAGCGAGGCCGCCGGGGCCGCACCGCCGGCCGCGCCCGCCGCCACGGGTGCGGCCCGCGCCCTTCGGAGCACGGGACGCGGCCTTGAGCCGAGCCCGCCGAGGGCACCCCGTGCGGACCCCGGGGCGCCGCTGCGGGGTTCGTGCTTGCACCATGGGAGGCGGGTCGGGCGAGCGTGGTGGCGGGACGCCGGTGCGGGAGGCCGACGACCGCGGCGGGGTGCGCGAAGAGGTTCTCCAGCAGGGCGGGGGTGCCCAGGCCGATCATGGTGGCCGTGGTCTCGTGCCCGGCGTTGAGCGGGATAAGCCGTTCATCGCGATGGTCGCCCGGGACGGCTTCCCGGTCACGACGCGGACGGGGTTCGGCGGAGCGGCCGGCCGGAGGGAGCGTTCGGGCGGGGGACCTGGGATTCCGGTCGGAGGGCGGGGGCGGGGGCAGGCGGAGTCCAGCGTGAGAAGCGGTGGACGGCTCGTCCTTCCCGGCGCGGGCGGCAGCCGGGGGAGGGGGACGATCACGCCTCGGGTTCGATGGTCCGGATCACCCGGCACGGGTTGCCGGCGGCGACGACATCGGCAGGGAGGTCGCGGGTGACCACCGCGCCGGCGCCGACGACGGTGTTCTCCCCGATGGTGACCCCGGGCAGGACGATCGCCCCGCTGCCCAGCCACACGTTGTCGCCGATGGTGATCGGCTTCGCGGCCTCCCACTTCGCCCGGCGGGGCTCCGGATCGACCGGGTGGGTCGGCGTCAGGAGCTGCACGTTGGTCCCCATCTGCACGTCGTCGCCGATGGTGATCGGCGCGACGTCCAACGCGATGAGACCGAAGTTGGCGAACGATCGGGCCCCGATGCGGATGTGGCTTCCGTAGTCGACCCGCAAGGGCGGCATGATCACCGTGTCCTCGCCGATGGCGCCGAGCAGTTCGGTGAGCAGGCGGATCCGCTTCCGCGGATCGCGGGCCGAGGTCGCGTTGAACGCGTCGACCAGGTCCAGGGCCCGCAGATGGTGCTCCAGTAGTTCCGGATCATCGGCGAGGTAGAGGTCGCCGGCGAGCATCCGGTCGCGCATCGAGCGGCCATCGGCATCAGACACCATGGGGACAACCGTACGCACAAACGCGTACGCGTGTACATATCGATCGCGTTCATGCGGCCGGGCACCGCCTGCCGCGCGCCGGCGGACGGCGCGCTCTCCGTCGCCGCGCGGGCCCTGTGCCGAACGGGCGCGCCCACCTCCACCGCGTCCGGCGTGCGCGAGGCCGCAAGCCCGTCGCCACCGCGCGCCGCGCGCGTGCTCCCGCGGGGCGGAGCCCCGAAGCCGGCCCTCCTGGACGCCCGGGACCCGGCGTCCGCCGGATCGGCCGTCCCCACCGCGGGGTGGGCGACGCCGCGCCCGGTTGTGGCGTGAATCACCCTGCGGCGGAAATGTCGCGGGAACCGTCCCGCCCTCCAGCCCGACTCCCCATGTCGGCCGGACCCTCGTCCGCGTGCGGCCCGCATCGCGGACGGAATCGGACCCGGCGGGACGGAGGAGCGATCGTGCGGACGGCGGATCGACATCGGGCGGGCGGCACGCGGACGTTCACGAGGTTCGGCGCGGGTGCCCTCGCGGTGGCCGTGTGTGCCGCCGCGGGCGTGCTCGCGGCAGGGACACCCGCGTGGGCACACGACCGGTTGCTGTCGTCGACGCCGGAGGACGGCACCGATCTCGACACGGCTCCGTCCGAGATCGTGCTGACGTTCAGCGGCAGTGTCCTGGACATCGGCGCGGCGGTCGCCGTTCTGGACGGTGACTCCCGGCAGGTGGCCGACGGCGCCGTCGCCATCGACGGGCCGGAGGTGGCCCGGCGGCTCCCTGAGGATCTGCCGGACGGCGGGTACGCGGTCCGCTGGCGGGTGGTCTCCAGCGACGGCCACCCCATCAGCGGGAGCTTCACCTTCACCGCAGGCGACGCGGCGGCCGTCCCGCCCGCCCTCGCACCGGCATCCGCGGAGCCGGCCGACGACGCCTCCGAGCCCGCCGTCGCGGCGCGCCCCCCGGTACCGGACGGGACCCCGGGCGTCCCCCGCACACTGCTGCCGGCTTCGGCCGGAGCGGGGGCGGGGCTCGCCGTGTACCTGATCGCCACCGCCCTCACCGCCCGGCGCTCCCGGCCGAAGCCCCCGCCGCCATGACGCCTTCCCGATCCGGCCCCGCGCGGCCCCCTTCGCCCTTGTCGACACCACCCGAGAGAACCGAGAAGACGGATCCCATGAACGAGACGAAGCACGCATTCACCGCACCGGCCGCCCTGGCCGTCGCCGCCTGCCTGGCGGTCACCGGCTGCGCGGGACAGGATCCGGGCGAACAGGACGGCGCGACCGGCGAGCCCGCGGCCGGCGGGACGCAGGCCGACTCCTTCGAGATCGAGGACGCCTGGATCAAGGCGGTGTCCCAGGACGAGGGGATGACCGGGGCCTTCGGCGCACTGGGCAACACGTCGGGCGGGGAGGTCACCGTCGTCGCCGCCTCGTCGTCGGTGGCGGGAATGGTGGAGCTGCACGAAGTCGTCACCGGCGACGACGGCAACAGTGTCATGCGGGAGAAGGACGGCGGCTTCGCCATCCCCTCCGGCGGCACCCACGTCCTGGAGCCCGGAGCCGATCACATCATGCTGATGGACCTCGGCCGGGACCTCGACCCCGGCGGCGAGGTCGGCATCGAGCTGGAGTTCGCCGACGGCTCCGCGGCGGAGTTCACCGCCCCGGTGAAGGACTACGAGGGCGCCAACGAGAACTACGACGGCGGCTCCGGACACGACACGGCGGGTGGATGATGGCGCCCGAGCGCGCGACCGGATCCCCGCCGCCGCAACGGGCGCCGCTGACGCGGCGGCTCCTCCTCGGCGGTGCCGCCGCCGGAGCCGGTGCGGCGGCCCTGGTGGGGGCCGACGCGCTCATCAGCGGACGCTTCACCGCGCCGGCGGACCCCGCCGGGGGCGTCCGGCTCAACGGAGAGGAGACCGTCCCCTTCCACGGGGCCCGCCAGGCGGGGATCGAGACGCCCCCTCAGGCCCACGCGAAGTTCGTCGCGGTCGACCTCGACGACGACGCCGACGCGGAGGCGGCCCGCCGACTGCTCGGGCTGCTCAGCGATGACGCCGCGAAACTCACCCAGGGGCGGGCCGCGCTGGCCGACTCCGAACCCGAGCTCGCCGTGGTACCCGCGCGGTTGACGGTCACCTTCGGATTCGGTCCCGGCCTGGTCGAGCGCGCCTCCCCTGCGGCCGTGCCCGCGTGGCTGCGACCGCTGCCGGAGTTCGCCACCGACCGGTTGCGGGAGGAGTGGAGTGGCGGTGACCTCCTGCTCCAGATCTGCGCGGACGACCCGCTGACCGTCGCACACGCGGCGCGGATGCTGGCCAAGGACGTCCGCGCCTTCGGAGCCGTCCGCTGGGTCCAGGACGGGTTCCGCCGCGCCTACGGGTCCGAGGCGGGCGGGACGACCATGCGCAACCTCATGGGGCAGGTCGACGGGACCGTCAACCCCGAGCCCGGCACCGAGGACTTCGACCGGCTGGTGTGGAACGGGAGCGACGCCCCGGACTGGCTGCGCGGGGGCACGGGAGCGGTGGTCCGCAGGATCGCCATGGACCTGGACACATGGGACCGGCTGGACCGGCCCGGACGCGAGGACTCGGTGGGCCGCCGGCTGTCCGACGGCGCGCCCCTGACGGGAGACGACGAGCACGATGAACCCGACTTCGCCGCGCTCACCCCGCTCGGCTTCCCCCGGATCGCCGAGTACGCCCATATCCGCCGCGCCCGTTCCGAGGACCCGGCCGAGCGGATCTTCCGCCGCGCCTACAACTACGACCTCGCGGCCACCGGCGCCGAGGACCAGGACGCCGGGCTGGTCTTCGTGTCCTACCAGGCCGACGTCGACCGGCAGTTCGTACCGATCCAACGGCGCCTCGACGAGCTCGATCTGCTCAACGAGTGGATCAGCCCCATCGGGTCGGCCGTGTTCGCGATCCCGCCCGGCTGCGCCGAGGGCGGGTTCATCGGCGAGACGCTGTTCGACGGCTGACCATTTCCCGACCGGCGAAGGCCGTGACCGCCGAAGCGGTGCCACGGCCGATCGTGCCGACGAGGACACGCCCTGCCCGCGAAGCCCCATCACCGCGCGACGGTCTCCGTGCGCGGTGGGTTGCGGCCGAATACGGGCGGGTATTCAAATTCTGGTCTTTTAGTGCTTTATAGCGATAAATGCACAGGAAGCGGAACGCCCTCATGGACCAATCCCCCGAGACCACCCCCACCCCCCAGCGCACCCCTCAGTCCGCTGCCCGGAACCGCCCCCGACCCCGGACGGACTGGGCGGGGCTGAAAGCCGACCTCCGGTCCGCGGTGCCCGATGCGACCGCGGCGCTCGTCGTCACCGCGGTGATCTACGCCGTGCTCTACGTCCGCGTCGACGCCGGGACGTCGATGACCCTGGACGTGATGCCCTTCCTCGCCGACGCGGACGAGTACTGGATGTACTGGCTGTGCCAGGCATTCGGCTGGTCGGCGATGCTGTGGGCGTGGATCACCACCCTGTTCGGACTGCTCCGCTCCAGTAGCCGGTGGAGCCGGATGCCGGTCGGCCACGCCCGCATCGAACGCTGGCACCGCACGACCAGCCTGACCACGATCGGCCTGATGTTCGCCCACGCGTTCATGTTCTTCGCCGAGCTGGTCCGGCAGAACGAGGAGGGGCTCGGCCGCGCCGACCTGCTGGTCTCGGCGTTCGTCGACGTCTTCGTCCCCGGCGGGTACGCCACCGGGACCGGCCAGGTGGCGATCCTGCTCGGGCTGATCGCGTTCTACCTGGCGATCCCGCTCGGTCTCGCCTACTACTTCCGGGCGCGGACCGGGGCGCGGCTGTGGCGGGTCCTGCACCGGTTCATCCTGGTCGTCTACGTGCTGAGCGTCTGGCACACCCTGCTGTACGGCACCAACGTCTGGTTCGACGGCTGGTTCCGCACCATCGTGTGGGCGCTCCAGGTGCCCGTCGCGGCGCTGTTGCTCGCCCGGCTGCTGGCCCCCGCGCGGCCGAGCGAGCGCCTGCGGCTGCGCGACCCGGCGACCCGTCCCCGGCCGCTGCCCGCCGCGGCCCGGCTGGGCGGCCGGATCGCCGTCGCCATCGGCGTCGTGGTGCTGCTCGGTGTCACTTTCACCGGCCGCGACGGCGGCCGGACTCCGGGGGCGGAGGCCGGCGAGATGGCGGTGGGCGAGGGCATGGTCTGGGCGGGCCTGGTCCTGCTGCTGCTCGTGGTGGCGGCCGCCGTATACGTCGTCCGCCGCGACGTCCGCCCCGCCCGGAGCACCGCGGACGGATGAGGGGCCGAGCACCGGATCCCGGTCGCGCCCGACCGGCCGGCGCGGTCCGGGGGCCGCCGGTCGCGAAGGAAAAGAGGCCGTGTTCCCGGCACTCAATACGCACGTTATACCGACGTGTCCTATTTCACCTCATCCGGTGTTAAGGTCGGGCCGCTTGACGTGTCGGTCGCCACCGGCCCTGGACGATGGCGACCGATTCCGCATGCCCGGGCGCCGGCACAAGGAGCGCCCGCGGCGTGACCGACCGCGAACCGGAAGGGACGGACACCACCACCGCGCCGCGGCGCTCTCAGGGGGCGGCCGCGCGATCACCGAAGGAGCTTCCCCCGAGTGGACGCACTGAACAACGGCCTTATCGCCGTGAACGATTTGTTGTGGGCTTATCTCGTCATTCCACTGCTGGTCATTATCGCCGTCTATTTCACGATCCGCTCGAAAGCGGTCCAGATCAGGCTGTTCCCGGAGATGCTCCGGGTGCTCAAGGGCGAGCCGGAGGTGGCGGCCGACGGAAAGAAGGCGATCTCCTCCCTCCAGGCGTTCGCCATCTCCGCCGCCGCCCGGGTGGGTACCGGCAACATCGTGGGCGTGGCCACCGCCATCGCCCTCGGCGGACCCGGCGCCGTGTTCTGGATGTGGGCCATGGCCCTGGTGACCGGAGCCGCCGCGTTCGTCGAGTCGACGCTGGCCCAGCTCTACAAGGTCCGCACCTCCACCGGCTACCGCGGCGGCCCCGCGTACTACATGCGCTACGGCCTGCGCCGGCCGTGGATGGGCGTCCTCTTCGCCGTCGTCATCACCATGACGTTCGGACTCGCCTTCAACTCCGTGCAGGCCAACAGCATCGCCGACGCCTTCGTGGGCTCGGCGACCGCTTTCGGGGTCGACGGCGGCCAAGGGCTCTACTGGGGGATCGGCATCGGCCTGGTCATCGTGACCGCCCTGGTGATCTTCGGCGGTGTGCGGCGCATCGCGCACGTGTCCGAGGCCCTGGTGCCGATCATGGCCGGCCTCTACATCCTCATCGGCCTGGTCGTCGTGGTGATGAACATCGAACGCCTCCCCGGGGTCATCTCCGACATCTTCGCCAGCGCCTTCGGCCTGCGCGAGATCGTCTCGGGCGGCGTGGGCACCGCGATCCTCCAGGGCATGCGGCGCGGGATGTTCTCCAACGAGGCCGGCCTGGGGTCGGCGCCCAACGCCGGTGCCACCGCGGCGGTGAGCCACCCCGTCAAGCAGGGCCTGGTGCAGACCCTGGGCGTCTACTTCGACACCCTGATCGTCTGCTCCACCACCGCGTTCATCGTGCTGCTGTCGGACCCCACCTACGGTGAGAACCAGGGTCCGTCCATGACCCAGAACGCCCTTGAGGCCAACCTGGGCGGCTGGGCGATCCACGCGCTCACCGTCATCCTGTTCCTGCTGGCCTTCACCTCCGTGCTGGGCAACTACTACTACGGCGAGTCCAACCTGGCGTTCCTGTCGGCCAAGCCCGCCATGATGACCGGCTACCGGGTCGCGGTGCTGGCCATGGTGATGCTCGGTGCCATCGCGCCGCTGACCCTGGTGTGGACGCTGGCCGACGTGCTCATGGGCGTCATGGCGCTGATCAACTTCGCCGCCATCGCCCCGCTCGGGGGTATCGCCTTCCTGCTGTTGAAGGACTACGTGGAGCAGAAGCGGCAGGGCGCCGACCCCGTCTTCACCCGCGACCGGCTGCCCACGGCCGACGGCGTGGAGTGCTGGGAGCCCCGTGCCGAAGCCCCGACGGAGGCCGTCGACCGGGTCTGACCCGGCAAGGGAGACGACGCGGGGGCGGGGCCGTGCGGCTCCGCCCCCGCGTGTTCGGCGGCGGGACTCTGGTGCGGCGCGTCGTCGCAGGTGGGCCTGCGTGTTCAGAGCAGCGTGGACCAGTAGGTCCAGAACGCCTGGGTGATGGCGGCCGCGATCGCCAGCGCCCACACGGTCGGCACGACGGTGTGGTTGCGCGCGAGCGCGTTCAGCAGCGGGTGCACGCCGGCTGCGGCCGGCAGGGCGCGCGTCCGCAGGTTGTGCAAGGTGCCGCACGACAGTACCGGGTTGATGCTGCACGAGGGCACGTGCCCGGGGTCCTGGAGGACGCGGATCTTCTCCACGAGGAGGGCCGCGGCGGCGGCGAGGCCGATGGCGCCGCCGAGGGTCAGGACCCAGGGCAGCGCCCGGCCGATGACGGGGACGCCGGCACCGGGAGCGGTGCCGCCCGCCTGCTCCGCGACGCGGGCTCCGCTCACGGCTCCAGCTCCGCGTCGATCGCCTGCGAGAGCGCCTCATAGGTGGGCATGGACTCGGTCTGGCGCCCGTTGACGTAGATCGTGGGCGTGCCCTGGACGCCCAGCTGCCGGCCGTCGTCGAAGTCGGCGCGCACCCGGTCCAGGGTCGCCGGGTCGGCGACGGTGGCGCGGAATCGGTCCATGTCGAGGCCGAGCTCCTCGGCGAAGCCCTCGAAGACGTCGACCCGGGAGTCCTGGGATTCGCCCCATTCCTCCTGGGTCTCGTACATCTTGATGTACATCTCTTCCAGGGCGTCCTGCTCGGCCGCCGCCTCCACGGCGAGTGCGGCGGGCTCGGAGTTGGTGTGGCCCGGCAGCGGGAAGTAGCGGATCACCAGGTTGATCCGGCCGTCGTACTCCTCGCGGAGCCGCTCCATGATCGGGAATTGGGCGCGGCACGCCTCGCATTCGAAGTCGAGGAACTCCACCACGGTGACCTGGGAGTCGTCGGCGCGGCTGAGGTAGTGGCTGTTCTCCCGGACGAGCAGCTCCTCGGGTGCGGTCGAGGACGAGGCGGTCGGGTCCGCGCCGCCGCCGGCGGCGGGGGCGTTCCGGTTGTCGACGGAGTAGGCGAGGACGGCGATGCCGACAACGGCGGCGATGACGAGGGCCATGGATATGGCGAGGTTCTTGGTCATGTGACATCCAGGTCGTGGGAGGGGCGCGCAACCTGGGCGGGGACGCGGCACGCGTTCGGCGCGGGTGGCGCTGGGGCGTGGTGCGGCGCGGTTGCGGCGGAAAGGGCGGCCGGGGGCAGCCGCGCGTCAGCGCGCGGAACTGCCGGGGGGTCGGCCTAGACCCTCCGGACGCACAGGGAGGTCAGCAGCCGCGTCCCGCCGAGCACAGCGGTGCCGGTGCGCGGACGGTGCCACAGGCGGGGCCGCGGCGGGGCGGCCTGGAAGAGGACGGCGAGCGTTCCCGCCAGGGCGAGGAGCGCGAGGATCTTGCTGTCGGCCGCGCGCTGGTCCACGTGACAGGCGGACGCGCTCTCACAGACCGGCCGCTCGCCGTCGCCGGCAGCGGATGGTCCGTTGTCCGGGGCCGCCGCGTCCACGGGCACCGTCGTGGCGGCCTCCGGTGCGCCGGAGCCGGCTCCGTCGGCGGAGGCGATCGTGGCGTGGCAGACGGAGCAGGCGAGGTAGGCGAGCACCATCAGCGACAGCAGCAGCACCCGCAGGGGGTTGCGCGCATCGCGGACGGTCCTCGCGTGGCTCACGAGGGGAACATTACCCAACACCGTGCGCCCCTCGGGCGCGGGTCGGCGATCGGTGCCGGAGCACCACGGTCGTGTGCCGGGGAAGTCGCTCCACCGTGGACCGCGCCCCGCCCGCTCGCACTTCGTCGAACACTGGCGCGATGAGGCCACGGCGAACCTCTAGGCACCGCCCGGCCGCGGATTCATAGAGGACCCATGGCACCCGCACTCACCCCCACCGCCCGCGGCGGCGGCCCAGCCGTCGGAGGATCCGTACCCGGCGACCCCGAGGACACCGGGCAGTCGGAACCCGCACCCGAGACGGACGACGCCCAAGACGACAAGGACGACAAGGACGACTGACGGCACAAGGTCCGGCACCCTGTCGGTGCCGGACTCCCATCGCCGGTCGTCACGGGCGGGAAATGCTGCACGCCGCCCTTGCGTGGCTCTCGTACACACCCAGCCCGATGAGGATCGACCGGCACCGGTCCCGGTTCGGGTTCTGCCCGGCCAGCATGTTGCAGGCCCTCTGTGACTGCACACCGACGACGTAGCCCTGAGAGACCAGGTAGTCCCGGCACTGCTGGGGCGACGCCTGCGCGGGTGCCGCGGTCGCGAAGAGCAGACCGGCGGTGGTCAGGGCCGTGGCCAAGGCCGCGGTGGCGCGTCGGGGGATCCGGTTCATGGGGGTCGTCCTCTCCGTGGGATGCGCCGAGCCTAAGCACGCGGTGCTGGTCGGCGCCGCCCGCTGGCCGGTTGAGGACTGGCGCGATGAGGTCATCCGGCGCCGTCTCCGCCCATCGCCCCCGTCACCGCCCCACCCGCCGTCGGAGGACCGGCCGTCATATCCGGCCCCACCGCCAGGCGTGCTCCCGTGACCGTCCGCGTGGGTGAGGAGGTGGGCGGCGGCCATGCCGTGGAGCGGGGAAACGGTGACGCCTCCTGCCGGTGACCCGGCTGATGTCCCCTGACGGGACCCTTGCTCGAACACATCAACGTTCGTTAGTTTGTTGGTATGGCTTCCGATGAGTGCGAGTTGTTGTGTCTGGATCTGCCCCACGCGGAGGACGTGCGTCTGCGGGTGGTCGCGGAGGAGCGGGCGCGGACCGCGGCCGAGCGCGCGAAGGCGCTCGCCGACCCCACCCGGCTGCGGATCGCCAGCGCGCTACAGGCCGGCGACGAGCTGTGCGTGTGCGATCTGGCGTGGGTGTGCGGTGCGTCGAAGAACCTGGTGTCCCACCACGTGCGGCAGTTGCGGATCGCCGGGCTCGCCGCCTCGCGGCGCGACGGCAAGCTCGTGATGTACCGGCTCACCGACACCGGGACGACCCTGCTGGCCACCCTGATCGCGCCGACCGCGGTTCAAGGGGAGTAGCGGTGTCGGACATGTGCTGCGGGGACGACCCGCCCAGAAAGGCGATCCCCCTACGGACCCGGCCCGCTCCCGCCACCCCCGCCTGCGAGTGCTGCGCCCCCCCTCCCACGGTCGCGGCCCCTGCTGCGGATCCGGCCGGTCGCGGCGACCCCACCTGGGCGGACTCCGTCCCGACCCCCGAGGCGCCCCAGGCCCCCGGGAGGCCCGGTTGCGACGACCCCACCTGTGCGGACTCCGCTCCCGACGCCGACGCGTCCCAGGCGCCGCGGCCGTTGTGGCGCTCACCGGCGGCGCGCTGGGCAGGCGCGGCCGGGCTGCTGTGGCTGGCCGGACTGCTCGCCTCGGGCCTGGCCGCCGGCCCCGTCGCCGACGTCCTGTTCGCGGGCGCGATCGCGGCGGGCGGGTGGACGTTCGTCCCCGGCACCCTGCGCGCCCTGGCACGCGGCGGACTCGGCGTGGGAACGCTCATGACGGTCGCCATGGCCGGCGCCGTCCTGCTCGGCGAGGTCGGCGAAGCCGCGATGCTCGCCTTCCTGTTCTCCCTGGCCGAAGCGCTGGAGGACTTCGCCGTCGCCCGCACCCGGCACGGGCTGCGCTCCCTGCTGGCCCTGGTCCCCGCCCGCGCGACGGTCGTGCGCGACGGCCGCGAGACCGTCGTCGATCCGGCCGAACTCTCGCCCGGTGACGTGCTGGTGGTCCGGCCCGGCGAACGGATCGCCACCGACGGCGTCGTGCGCTCGGGCCGCTCCGCGGTGGACACCTCAGCGGTCACCGGTGAATCGGTTCCCGTCGAGGCGGCCGTAGGCGACGCGGTGTACGCGGGAACGGTCAACGGCGGCGGTGTCCTGGACGTCGAGGTGACCGCCCGCGTGGCCGACAACTCCCTCGCCCGCGTGGTCCACATCGTGGAAGAGGCGCAGGAGCGCAAGGGCGCTGGGCAGCGCTTGGCCGCTCGCATCGCCCGACCCCTGGTCCCGGGCGTCCTCATCGCCGCCGCGGCGATCGCCCTCCTGGGCAGCGTCTTGGGTGAGCCCGGGGTGTGGATCGAGCGCGCCCTCGTCGTCCTGGTCGCCGCCTCGCCCTGTGCCTTCGCCATCTCCGTCCCCGTCACCGTTGTGGCCGCCATCGGGGCGGCCAGCCGCTCCGGCGTGCTCATCAAGGGCGGCGCGGCGCTGGAGGCGTTCGGCACGATCCGCACCATCGCCCTCGACAAGACGGGCACGCTCACCCGCAACGAGCCCGCCGTGATCGCGGTCGCCCCCGCCGCCGGGTGGACCCGTGACGAGGTCCTGGCCCGCGCCGCCGCGCTGGAGGCCCGGAGCGAACACCCCCTGGCCGCCGCCATCCTCGCCGCCCACCCCCCGGTGCCGGCCGCCACCGGGGTGGAAGCCGTTCCCGGCAGCGGGCTCACCGGCAGCGTGGACGGGACCGTCCTGCGCCTGGGGCGCCCCGGCTACATCGATCCCGGCCCGCTCGCCGCCGCAGTGGCGGACCTCCAGGGCCAGGGCGCGACGACCGTCCTGGTCGAAGCCGGCGGACGGCTCGCCGGTGCGATCGCGATCCGCGACGAACTCCGGCCCGAGGCCGCCGAGACCATCGCGCACCTGCACCGCCAGGGCGTGCGCACGGCCATGCTCACCGGCGACAACGCCCGCACCGCACACGGCCTGGCCCTGACGGCGGGCATCGCCGAGGTGCACGCCGGACTCCGCCCGGAGGACAAGGCCGCCATCGTCACGAAGCTCGGCGCGGGCGGCCCCGTGGCCATGGTCGGCGACGGCATCAACGACGCCCCCGCGCTGGCCACCGCCGACCTCGGCATAGCCATGGGCGCCATGGGGACCGACGTGGCCATCGAGACCGCCGACGTCGCCCTCATGGGCGCTGACCTGCGCAACCTGCCCCGCGCGCTGGCCCACGCCCGCCGAGCGCGGCGGATCATGCTCCAGAGCCTGGCCCTGTCGGCGGGCATCCTGCTCGTGCTCATCCCGCTCGCGGCCCTGGGCGTACTCGGCCTGGCCGCCGTGATCCTCATCCACGAACTCGCCGAAGTCCTGGTCATCGCCAACGGCATCCGCGCCGGGCGCGTCCCCCGAACCGGCGGCCCCGCCCTGCCGGAGCCGGCGCCCGAACCGGTGCCGCAGACCGCCCGCTGACCATCCGGGCACGCCGCCTCCGCCCACGGCCTGGCGCTTCCACTCCCCGGGGCGCGGCGACAATGGCGGACCGTGAGAACGCGGTCGATGAGCGACGACCCCGCGCCCGCCCCCGCCACGACGACCCCGCGTCCAGCCGATCCCGCGCTACGACCTGGGCGACGCCGTGGTGGCCCAAGGAGCCGGACACGTGCCGGACATGGGCGGGATCAGGCGGGTAGCTCCAGCTCGGCTTCGAGGGCCCGGCGGAGCCGGCCGTAGCCGGGCGCGGCCCGGCGCAGGCCCGATGCCAGTGCCTCGTCATCCCCGGTGACCAGGGGGTGCTGGAGGGCGCCCAAGGCACGCGACTGCTCGGCCGCCTCGGCCGCGGAGCGCTCCAGGCCCAGGAGGGACAGGCAGTGGGCCGCGTCGCCGAGCCTGCGGGCGCCGAGGCGGACGCCGAACGCCGCCAGCAGGTCGCGCACCCGCGCGTCGAGTCCGCGCTCGACCTGCGCGGCCAGTGCTTCGAGGGCCGGGGCGCCGCCGAGCGTTGCGCGGGGCGCCGGCCGGTCGTCGCGCCCGGCCAGCCACCGGGCGGCGCCCGGCAGCGATCGGCGCAGCGCGGCGGCCGGGTCCACGGCGCGCGTCCGGGCGAAGGCGGCGCGCATCACGAAGGGCGCGTCGGTGTAATCGACCGAATCCGCCCGCCAGGCGTCGGCGAACGCCCCGGCCGGCAGCGTGGCGTAGGGGTGGCCGTGCGGATCGTGCAGCAGCACGGTCGCGCCGTCGAAGGCGAGGACCACGGCATAGTGGTCCCCTTCGCCGGGGGCCGGGGTGCCGGGCCGGTAGAGCAGCAGCCCCATGTCCACCGGGCCGACCAGGACGGGGCCGCGGGCGCACGCCGCACGCAACCGGGCCAGCGCCGCGTCCGCCGTCCCGCCGGCGCTGTGTTCGCAGGTCCAGCCGAGCAGGTCGATGGCGGTGTCCAGGCCGATCTCGGGATCCCAGCCGTAGGGGTCGAAGAACGGCAGCACGCCCGCGACCAGCTGGGCGCCGAACGGCGAGCCGGTCAGCGTCTCGATGACGGCCGGCGAAGGGGCGTCGGGGCCGATCACCATCCGCAGGGAGTGGGTGTAGCAGTAGGGGCCGGAACCGGTGTAGGCGAGCATGCGCGAACCCTTCGATCGGCCGGCGCACCGGAGCCGGCGCAACGCGCCGGCCGCCTCCGGGACCGCCGGCGGCGGAGATGGCGCCCCCCAGTCCAGGGCCTGCCACGGTGTCAGGGTCAAGCGGCCCGCGGGCACCCGCGCGGCGGCCGTCCGGCGGGGCCGCGGCCGGCCGGGCCTCGGAATCCCGGCGGAACCCGGCCGCACCCTCCCGCGACGGGCGCGATCTCCGCACGTACTCCGGGCCGGCCTGTGCGGCCCGCTGGGGGCGGGCCGACGATGGCGGCCATCGACCCGTTCGGCAACGAATCGCGGTTCCGCGAGCCCACCGGCGACCGCGGGGAACGGGAACGCACCCGGTGCGTTCCGGCGCGCCCGCGCCACCCCGGCGGATGACGCCGGGGGCCGTCAGGCCGGATCGCCCTCCCGGTCCCGCGACACGCAGAAGGGGTGGCCGGCCGGATCGGTGAAGACCCGCCACCCGTCGCCGCCCGGCTGGTGGTCCGGCTTGCCCGCGCCCAGTTCCAGCAGCCGGGCCTCGGCCGCGTCCACGTCCGCCACGGCGAAGTCGAGGTGGGACTGCTGGGGGACCGTCTGGTCCGGCCAGCTGGGAGCACGGTAGCCGTCGACCCGTTGGAAGCCGATGATGAGCCCGTCCCCGCGGACGAGTCCGACGAAGTGGTCGTCCGATTCCGGGTAGAGCTCGAACCCGGTGGCCTGCTGGTAGAACGACGCCAGAGCCGCCGGATCAGGGCAGTCGAGCGTGACCGCGAGCAACCTCAGCTTCAGGGGCATGGCACCTCCGTGCGATCGGCGGCCTTTCGGGGTGCACACCTTAACGGCGAGCGCCCGTCGCGGCCATGGCCCGGGTCCCCGTGTACGGGGACCCGGTGTCCGGACGGCGGGGAGTCCGGCACGCACCAGGGCCGCGGTGCGGATGGCGCGCCCGCCGTCCGCGGTCCGATCGCCCGCCGGCACCGGGCGGAGCGCAGCGCACCCCTTGCGTGACGCTGTGGCCGCGCTTACAGTCGACCCCGAACTGAAAGCGCTTTCCGATTCTCGTGGGCGCGGCCCGTCGTCGTTCCCTCCGACCGACTCCCCAAGCCGACCACGCACAGAGCGGAGCGAGCCGCATGGGCTGGGTGCAGAACTACGAACCGATCGGTGGCCTGTGGGGATCCGCGCTGCTGGCCGCGCTGCCCATCGCGGTACTGCTCGTCGCACTCGGGGTCGCCCGGCGCTCGGCGCACCTGTCGGCCGGGCTCGGGCTGGGCGCCGCGCTGGTGGTGGCGCTGGCCGTCTACCGGATGCCGGTGGACCTGCTGGCGTCCTCGACCGTGCTCGGCCTGGTCTTCGGTCTATGGCCCATCGCCTGGATCGCGTTCAACGCCGTGTACTTCCACAACGTCACGGTGGCGACCGGCCGGTTCGAGAGCATCCGTGCGGCGCTGGCCGGCTTCAGCCCGGACCGCCGGATCCAGGCGCTGCTGATCGCGTTCGGCTTCGGGGCGCTCCTCGAAGGGGTGGCGGGCGGGGGTTCTCCCATCGCCATCACGGCGGCGATGATGGCGGCGCTCGGCTTCCAGCCGGTCAAAGCGGTCGTTCTGGCGCTGCTGGCCAACACCGCGCCGGTGGCGTTCGGCGGGCTCGGCAACCCGCTCATCGTGCTGGGCACCGTGGCCGGGCCGCTCATGGACATGGATCCGGAGACCGCCACCGAGCTGTTCTCCGCGATGACCGGGCGCCAGGTGCCGCTGCTGTCGCTCATCGTCCCCGCGTTCATGGTGGTGGTCCTGGCCGGGTGGCGGCGGGCCTGGGAGGTGTGGCCGGCGGTGCTGGTCACCGGGGCGAGCTTCGCGGCCATGCAGTTCGTGGTCGCCAACTACATCAGCCCCAGCCTGGTCGACGTGGTGGCCGCGCTCACCGCCATGGGTGCGCTGTGGCTGCTGATGCGGGTGTGGCGGCCGCCGTCGGTGTGGCGGTTCGAGGGTGAGGAGAGCGAGCAGAGCGGCACGGCCCCCCAGACGGGCGCCGCCACCGCCACCGCTCCCGCAACGGCCCCCGCGCACACCGGCATCCGCGCCTGGACCCCGTACCTGATCCTCGTCGCCGTCATCCTCGTGTCGCGGATCGGCAGCCTGTTCCCCGCCCTGCCGGCGTGGGCGAACGTGACCGTGTGGCTCCAGAGCGCCACCTTGGAGATCCCGTGGCCCGGGCTGCACGAACGCGTCGTGCGGGTGGCGCCGATCACCTCGCCCGACGCGCCCTACCCGGCGGTGCTCACCATCGACCTGCTGTACTCCGCGGGCTCGGTGGCCCTCCTCGCCGCCGTCATCGCCGGCCTGTGGATGCGCGCGACGCCGGCCGTGCTGGTGCGGGTCTACTGGCAGACCTTCGTCCAGATGCGCTGGGCCCTGGCCACGATCATGATGATCCTGGCGATCGCGCACGTGATGAACTACGCCGGCGCCACCTCGACGCTGGGGCTGGCACTGGCGCAGACGGGGTTCCTGTTCCCCTTCTTCGCCGCGTTCGTCGGCTGGCTGGGCGTCTTCCTCACCGGATCGGACGCCTCCTCCAACAGCCTGTTCGGCCCCATGCAAGTGGTCTCCGCCCAGCAGCTCGGCGTGGACCCGGTGCTGGCCGGCGCCGCGAACACCTCGGGCGGTGTGATGGGCAAGATGATCTCGCCGCAGAACCTGTCGGTCGGCGCGACCGCGATCGGCCAGACCGGCCGGGAGTCGGCACTGCTGCGCGAGACGTTCTGGTGGTCGGTGGCGCTGACCGCGGTCGTCGGCCTTCTCACGCTCGCCCAAGCGCACCTGTTCACGTGGATGATCCCGGGCTGACCGCCGCCGCGCCGAGGCCGACCCGGGGCCGGCACCGCCGCGGAGGAGGCCGGCGGGCCCGGGCCTCCTCCGTCGAACGGTTCCGCCGCCGAGCGGCCCGCAGGAGGCCTCCACACGCGGGCCGGCCGGAAGGGCTCGGCGTCACACGCCCGATGGCCCCCTCGCGGGGCCCGAGCGGACGGCGCTCGGGCCCCGCGCCGTCGCTCAAGCGCGGTGGGGAGTCCCGCACTTCCGGTCCGGGCGGGGGCGGCCGGCCCGGCGCGGGGTCACGCCCGGGCGACGGCGATCGTGGCGCCCAGGCGGCTGCCCGCCTCGTAGATCATGTACCGGGTTCCGAGGTGGGTCCCGTACGAGGGTGCGGCCGAGCGCCCGTTGTCCGGCGCTCCGGCCAGGGGCCGGTGCGCGACGCCGAGGTGGCGCCGCCGCGAGAAGTCGCGCCCGACCTCGGTGACCCGGATGTCGCCCTCGCTCGTGTGGTAGGAGACGTAGGTGGTGCCGCCCTGTTCCACCACGTGCGGTCCCGACACGTCGGTGACCCCGACCGCCTCGTGGTCGATCAGCGGCCGGGGGTCGAAGTCGAAGGTGATCCCGTCGGCCGACCACCCCCAGCCGATCGAACGCCGGTTGCTCCTGTCGTTGCGCATGAACACCATCACGTAACGGGACCCGCGGTCCGACAGCGGGTGCTCGAACACGCGGGCGTAGGAGGTCTCGGTGGTTCCCGAGGGCAGCATCGACGTGTTCAGCACCACGCCCTCGTAGGTGAAGTCGATGCCGTTGCGCGAGCGGGCCAGGCGCGTGGTGGTGTTCTCGCCGTGGAAGTACAGCCACATCTCACGCTCTTGCTCGTTCCACATGACGTGCGGCGAGGAGACGTGGCTGACCGAGTAGTGCGGCGACCACACGCGCCCGACGATCGGGTTGTCGGGGTACTCGGTGTAGGGGCCCTCGGGGGTGTCGGCGTAGGCCAGGCAGATGCCGCCGGGGGCGTCGTGCGGAGCGTAGTAGAGCAGGAAGCGGCCGGGGGCGTTGGACAGCCGCCCGGCCGTCCCGCGCAGGCAGGGGAAGATGAACTCGCCCGTGGGGTTGTAGGCCAGGTTCGCGGTGTTCAGGGCCCTGCGCACGAACTTGTACTCCGGCAGCACGCCGGCCGCGGCGGTCGAGGCGCCCGCGGCGGTCGTGGCGGATGCGGTGGACGCGGCGGCAGGGGAGGCGGCGAGCCCGCCGAGTGCGCCGGCGGCGGTGGCCGCGGCGGCTCCGCGCAGCACGGCGCGGCGGTCCATTCCGTGGGTGTCGTTCGCGGGAGTCGAGGGGCGGGGCTCGGGCGGTGTCTCGGGCATGAGGCTCCCTTCCGGGGTGCGCCGGGGGGCGGCGCGCCCGGGTGTCGGAACGTGAGCTTCGACCCGTTTCGATGCCGTAGTCAAGGACCTAATACGTATTAACGAAACTTCGTCGACTTCGCCGGAAATCAGCCGGAAACTCTTGACGCGCGACTGTGACGCAGATCAAAGTCGTGAGCTAATCCGCATTAGCCCGCGAACAGAGGAGACCGCCGGTGTCCGACACCGTGCCGCGGCCGTCGAAGCCGTCGCGCCCGACCGGCCGGGCCAAGCCCCGCCAGTCCGACATCGCCCGGGCGGCGGGCGTGTCCCAGGCGACGGTCTCCCTGGTGCTCCGGGGGACGGAGAGCGGCGTGGTGCTGGCCGCCGAGACGCGCCGGCGGGTGCTGCGCGCCGCGGAGGAACTGGGCTATGTGCCCGACCCCGTCGCCACCCGGTTGGCCGCGGCGCGCAACGGCATGCTCGGCCTCTACACGTTCAGCACGACCTTCCCCACCGATGTGGCGCACTCCTACTACCCCGTGCTCGTCGGCGTCGAGGAGGAGGCCGCCGCGCAGGGCCAGGACCTGATCCTGTTCACCGGCGCCAGCCGTGCCGCCGACACCACCAGCCACGCCGCCGCGGTGCGCCGCGTCCGCGCGGCCGACGGCTGCCTGTTCTTCGGCCGCCACGTGCCCGACGACCCGATCCGCCGGCTCAGCGACGACGGGTTCCCCTTCGTCTACATCGGCCGCCGGGACGAGCCCGGTATCAGCTACGTCGGCGCCGACTACGTCGCGGCATCTGCCGAGGTGGCCGTGCGCATCGCCGAGCAGGGGCACCGCCGGGTCCGCTACCTGCGCGAGAACGACGACGCCCCCGCCTCCACCGACCGCGAGCGCGGTGTGGTCGAGGGCGCCCGCGGCGCCGGGATCGAGACCGCCGGCCTGGTCGAGCGCACCGATGGGGGCGACGTGGACGCCCGGCTCGCGCGCTGGCGCGACGCAGGGGTCACGGCGGTCATCACCGAGGAGACCGACACCGGCGCGGCGCTGTCCGGGCTCACCGCCGCCATCGCGCGCGCCGGCCTGAGCTGCCCCGGCGACCTCTCGCTCGCCCTGCTGGGCACCCCCGCCGCCCCCGCCGGAGCAGCCCTCGGGACCGCCGGGGAGATCAGCGGCTTCAGCGTGCCCATGCGCGAGATGGGGCGCGCCGCCGTGCGCCTGCTGCTCGACCTCATCGAGGGCACCCCCACCCCGCGGCGGCACCTCCTGCTGGCCTGCGCACCCGTGCCCGGTACGACCATCGGCCCGCCGCCCCCGGCGCGCTGACCCGCCGCCTCGCATCGTCGTCCCCCACCCCCGTCCTCCGCAACCCACCACGGAAAGGCGCGCAATGACGGAGAGCAGTACCGAGATCCTGGTCGTCGGAGGCGGACTCGGCGGTGTCGCCGCCGCCCTGGCCGCCGCGAGGTCCGGGCGCAGGGTCGTCCTCTCGGAGGAGACCGACTGGATCGGGGGCCAGCTCACCTCGCAGGCGGTCCCGCCCGACGAGAACCCCTGGATCGAGCGGTTCGGCTGCACGGCCTCCTACCGGCAGGTGCGCGAGGGCATCCGCGCCTACTACCGCCGCGCCTACCCCCTGCGCGCCCAAGCCGCCGCGTCGCCCCTCCTCAACCCGGGCGCCGGACGGGTCAGCAAGCTCTGCCACGAACCCCGGGTGGCCCTGGCCGTGCTGGAGGAGCTGCTGGCTCCGCACCGCGCCGCCGGCCGCATCACGCTGCTCACCGGCCACCGGCCCGTCGCCGCCCACACCGACGGCGACGAGGTGCGCGCGGTCGAGCTCGAAGACGCCCAGGGCCGGCGGCACACGGTCCAGGCGGCGTACGTGCTGGACGCCACGGAGAACGGCGACCTGCTGCCGCTGACCGGGGCCGAGTACGTGACCGGGGCCGAGTCCCACGCCGAATACGGCGAGCCGCACGCCCCCGAGACGGCCGACCCCGCCAACCTCCAGGGCATCACCTACTGCTTCGCCGTCTCCCACCACGAGGGCGAGGACCACACGATCGAGCGCCCGGCCCTCTACGACTTCTGGCGCTCCTACCGGCCGGACTTCTGGCCCGGGCCGCTGGTGGGCTTCACCGCACCCGACCCGCGCACCCTCGAACCGGTCACCCGCACGTTCGTCCCCAACCCCGATACCGACCCGCTGGACGTGGCCGCCGACCAGAGCGCCGACGCCGGCGACAAGGAGCTGTGGGGATTCCGCCGCATCCTCGCGCGCAGGCTGCACCTGGCCGGGGCGTTCGACTCCGACATCACGCTGGCCAACTGGCCGCTGAACGACTACTGGCTCAAGCCCGCCCTGGAGATCGACGGCCACGCCGACGCCGGCACCGTGCGCCAGGCCCACGAGGAGGCGCGCCAGCTGTCCCTGTCGGTGCTGTACTGGCTCCAGACCGAGGCCCCCCGCATCGACGGCGGCACCGGGTTCCCCGGCCTGCGGCCCCGCCCCGATGTCACCGGCGCCGAGCACGGCCTGGCCAAGGCCGCCTACGTGCGCGAGTCCCGCCGCATCAAGGCCGTCACGACCGTCACCGAGCACGACGTGGCGATGGACCTCGTCGGCCCCTACGGCATCACGCGCCGCCACGACTCGGTGGGGATCGGCAGCTACCGCATCGACCTGCACCCCTCCACCGGCGGCGACACCTACATCGACATCCCCAGCGTGCCCTTCGAGATCCCACTGGGCGCACTGCTCCCGGTGCGCATGCGCAACCTGCTGCCCGCCGGCAAGAACGCCGGCACCACCCACATCACCAACGGCTGCTTCCGGCTGCACCCCGTCGAGTGGAACATCGGCGAGAGCGCCGGGCTCCTCGCCGCCTTCTCCCTGGACAACGGCACCCGCCCGCACGCGGTGCGCGAGAAGGAGGACCTGCTGGAGCGGTTCGGCTCCCTCCTCGACCGCACCGGCGTCGAACGCCACTGGCCCGACGTGCACGGCTACTGACAGCCCTCCGGGGGAGGAGCCCGCGGCCTCCCCCGCCACCCTCCCACCCCCGCCCTATGAAAGGCGCGGATATGACGACCGAACCCCATCCCCCTTCCGGACCGGCCGAAGCCGCCGGACCGGAAGGCGCGGCCGTACGCATCGGCATCGACGTCGGCGGCACCTTCACCGACGCCGTCGCCGTCAGCGCGAACACCTTCGAGCTGCTCGGCCAGGCGAAGGTGCCGACCAGCCACGACCACGCCGACGGCGTCGCCCACGGCATCATGGCCGCTCTGGAGCGCCTGCTCGCCGACATCGGCGTCGGCGCCGGCGACGTCACCTTCCTCGCCCACGGCACCACCCAGGCCACCAACGCGCTGCTCGAAGGCGACGTCGCCACGGTCGGGATCGTCGGCATCGGCACCGGCTACGACGCCTTCGCCACGGGCCGGCTGCGGTCGCTGGCCCGGCTCAAGCTCGACTCCGGCCGCCCCCTGCCCATCCGCTACGCCGGCCTCAAGCACCCCGAACGGCCGGGCGAGGCGCGCGCCGCCGTCGACCGGCTGCGCGGCGAAGGCGCCGATGTCCTGGTGGCGGTCGAGCCGTTCAGCGTCGACTCCCCCGAAGGGGAGGACGCGGTGGTGGCGGCGGCCGGGCAGGCGGGCATGCCCGTCACCGCCACCCACGAGATCACCCGGCTCTACGGGCTCGGCAAGCGCGCCCGCACCGCGGTCCTCAACGCCGGGGTGATGCCGCGCATGCTGGAGACGGCCGACCTGGTCGAGAGCAGCATCACCAAGGCCGGTGTCAGCGCGCCCCTCATGGTGATGCGCTGCGACGGCGGGGTCATGTCGCTGGCCGAGATGCGCTCCCGGCCGCTGCTGACCGTGCTCTCCGGCCCGGCCGCCGGGGTGGCCGGCGCGCTGATGGGCGAGAAGGTCAGCGAGGGCGTGTTCCTGGAGACCGGCGGCACCTCCACCGACATCAGCGTCATCCGCCGCGGCCGGGTGCAGATCCGGCACGCGCGCCTCGGCGGCAAGGAGACTTACCTGTCGGCGCTGGACGTGCGCACCGTCGGCGTCGGCGGCGGGTCGCTGGTGCGGCTGGGCACGGCGCGCGGGGGCGGGGCCAAGGTCGACGACGTGGGCCCGCGCAGCGCGCACATCGCCGGACTGTCCTACGCCTGCTTCGCCGCGGCCGACGACCTGCGCGACGCGCGCCTCGTCCGCATCAGCCCGCGGGAGGGCGATCCCGCCGACTACGCCGTCATCGAGGCCGCCGGAGGGCGCTTCGCGCTCACCCTCACCTGCGCGGCCAACGCCGCCGCCCTCGTCGCCGAAGACGACTACGCCCGAGCCGATCCCGCCACCGCCCGCGCCGCGCTGGAGCCGCTGGCACGCGAACTGGGCACGGACGTCGAGAGCGCCGCCCAGGCCGTGCTGCGGCGGGCGACCGACCGGATCGAGTCCACGGTCGCCGGACTCATCGCCGACCACGGGCTCGACCGGGACGTGTGCACCCTGGTGGGCGGGGGCGGCGGCGCGGCCACCGTCACCCCCTACCTGGGCGCGCGCATGCGGCTGGAGGCGCGCATCGCCGCGCACAGCGAGGTCATCAGCCCGCTGGGGGTGGCCCTGGCGCTGGTGCGCGAATCGGTGGAGCGCATCATCCCCGGCGCCGGCCACTCCGACGTCCTGGCGGTGCGCACCGAGGCCGAGCAGGCCGTCCTGCGCCAGGGGGCCGACCCCGCCACGGTCGAGGTGGACGTCACGGTCGACCCGCAGCGCAACCTCGTCTCCGCGGTGGCCACCGGCGCCACCGAGCTGCGCACCAAGGACCGCGCGCGTGCCATCGGCACCGAGGAGGCCCGCCGGAGGGCGGCCGAGAGCCTCGGAGTGGCGCCCGGGGACGTGCGGGAACTGGCCGCGACCGCCCAGTACCGCGTACTCGGCCACACCCACCGCCCCACCGGGCTGGCGCGCCGCTTCGCCCGCGAGCGCACCCGCGTCCGCGTGGTCGACACCGAGGGCGTGGTGCGGCTGCACAGCGCCGACGCCCGCGTCGACACCATGACCGCGGGCACGGCCGACGCGCGGCTCAAGGAGCTGGTGGAGGAACGCACCTCCTACGGCGACGGCGGCTCCCGCGCCCCGGCCGTGTGGCTGCTGGTGGGCCCCAAGCTCGTGGACCTGTCCGGGGTGCTCGACGCCGGCCACCTGATCGCGCTGGCCGCGACCGAGACGAACGGGCGCATGCCCGGCGAGGAACTGGTCGCGATCATGGAGGAGCGACGGTGAGCGCGCCGACCCCCGCACCCGCCGGACGCGCCGCGCCGCGCCGCTACGCCCCGGCGGAGCGCTACGCCGAGCTCGCCGCGCTGGACGACGTCGAACTCGCGGCCCGGCTGCTCGCCGCCACGCCCACCCACGAAGGCAGGAGCCCCGAGCGGCTGCGCGAGTGGGCGCGCACCGCCCTCGCGGTCGGCGCGGAGATGGCCGACGACACCGACGCGGCCGACGGCGGCACCGACCTCCAGGTCACCGAGTCCGCCGGCGGGCTCCGCCGCGACGAGGTGCTGCTCGCGGAGTACCGCCACCGGGCGCGCGGCGGCACGGTCGTCCTCTACACCGACGCCCTCGACTACGCGCACGGGGTCGCCGAGGCCGCGGGCTGGGCGGCGGACTTCCCGCGGGAGGCCGTCCGCGCCGCGGCCCTGCACCACGAGCGCGCGCACCGGCTGCTGCACGGCGCCCGCGGCCGCGAGCTGCGGCGCCGGCTCGACCACACCGCGGCCGCGGTGGGGCGGCTGCGCATCCGCGGGCACGTGGTCGGCGCCGACGAGATCGCCGCGCACGCCTACGCCCGCCGGCGCGGCCGGATGCGGCGAAGCCCGCTGCTGCTCACCGCCGCCCTCACCACGACCCTCGCCCATGCCGGTCCCCCTGCCTCGGCGGCGCCGGCGTCCGTCCCCTTCCCCGGAGGCCCAGCATGACCGCGTTCGCGATCCTCGCGGTGATGGCGGTGGGCGTGGGGCTGATGCTCACACGCCGCCTGCCGACCGCCTTCGCCCTGATCCTGATGTCCGTCGCCATCGCGCTGATCGCGGGCGCGCCGCTGACGGGCGAGGAGGGCAGCGTCACCGGCACCGTCCTCCAGGAGGGCGCCGCGAGGCTGGCGCCCACCATGGTCGCCATCCTGCTCGGCTGCTGGCTGGGCACGCTGATGTCGGAGGCCGGCATCGCCTCCACGCTCGTCCGCAAGATCGTGGAGTTCGGCGGAGAGCGGCCGTCGGTGGTCGCCGTCGGCGTGTTCGCCGTCGCGATCCTGTGCGGCAGCATCACCGGTTCGGCCCCCGCGGCGATGCTCGCCGGGGTGGTGGGCATCCCCGCGATGATCGCGGTCGGGGTGCCGCCGGTGGTGGCCGCGGGAACCGTGCTGGTCGGCATCGCGGCGGGGCTGCCGCTGGAGCTGATCAACTGGCAGTTCCTCTCCGACGCCATCGGCGTGCCCGTCTCGACCGTGCAGCACTTCCAGCTGCGGATGTTCCCGATCGCGGTGGCCGGCGGCCTGGCCTACATCCTGATCGAGATGCGCCGCCGCGGCGCCCGCCACACCTGGGCGGTGCGCGTCCCGGCGGGCGCCTCGGGGGCGGACGGCGGCGGCAGCGGGCCGGAGACCGGCCCGGACGGGCCCGGCGCCCGGGGCCGCGCGGCCCGCCGCCGCGAGCGCCGCGGCGACGCCCCCTGGTACGCGCTGCTCACGCCCGTCGTGCCGATCGCGCTCGCCCTGGGCCTGGAGATCCCCATCATCCCGGCGCTGCTGACCGGCCTGGTGTTCGCGCTGGTCACGGCGGTGCGCTGGCGCGAAATGGCGTCGACGGCGCTGCGCACCCTCTACCGCTCCTTCGACGTCGCGGCGCCGCCGATCGTGCTGTTCATCGCGATCGGCATGCTGCTGGCGGCCGTCAACCTGCCCGGCGCTATCGACGCCCTCAACCCGATCGTCACCGCGATCAGCCCGAGCAGCCCGTGGCTGTTCGTCGCCGTCTTCGCGGTCCTGGTGCCGCTGTGCCTCTACCGCGGCCCGATGAACATCTTCGGCCTGGGCGCCGGGGTGGCGGGGGTCCTGATCTCCGGCGGCATCTACCCGCCGTCCGCGGTCCTGGGCATGATGGCCTCCTACGGCCAGGTGCTCGGGGTCTCCGACCCCACCAGCACCCAGACCGTCTGGAGCGCCCAGTACGCGGGGGTCCGCCCGGAGCACTCCATGCTCTCGACGATCCCCTACACCTGGGTGGTCGCCATCGCCGGCCTGGCGCTCACCGCGTGGCTGTACCTGCTCTAGCCGACCGGCCCGGCTCCCGAGCAGGGGGCCGGGCCGGCGGCGGCCACTCGCCGGCGGCGCCGGGGCCGCGGCCGGTGCCACGGACGGGCGGGCTCGGACATCCGGTCAGGAGCCTTCGGCGGCCAATTCGTCCCAGAGCCGTCGCCACGGTCCGGCGGGGAAGTGGGCGTCGATCCGCTTCCGGTTCCGCCGCATCCCCTCGGTGAACCACTGTTCGCCGTCCGCCCGGGCGCGCATGAGTCCGAGCATCTCCTCGGCCGTCTCCCGCGGATCGCCGTCCCCGGGCAGGCGTGCGCACAGGAACGCGTCGCCGTAGATGTCGCCGAAGGCGTTGAAGTCGCCGACCGCACTGGGAATGCCCGCGATGGTGGCGAGCGCCGGCCCCAGGCCCACGGTCTCCACGTCCGGGCGGTTCGGCGTGAAGAGCACCCCTCCGCCGGTGGCGGCGCCCACGCGCAGGAGGTCGACCTCGTCGAGGTGCCAGAGGCGGTCCGCCGCCCGGTGGCTCTGGAGGGGTACCCCGTCCAGGAACCGCACATGGTCCAGGACCTCCTCGTGCCGGGCCGCGTCGAGGACCTCCTTCGTGTAGTCGGGGTCCTCACCGAGGTCTCCGAAGACCAGCAGGAGGGGTTCCGGCCGTCCGTGCTCCCTGCTCAGCTGCCTTATGCGGGAGAAGAGCCGGATCGAGATCTCCACCCCTTTGACCCTGAAGACGCGGACGGGGACCAGGAGCAGGGGCTGTCCCGGTGCGGCGCCGATCTGTTCCAGGAACTCCGCGTGGCGGTCCTCCAGCGCCTCGGGGGGAGATTCGGGGAGCACGTTGGGGACGGTGACGGGTTCCAGCGGGGTGGGGTATCCGCACGCCTCGTCGCGCAGCGCCTCCGACACCACCGCCCAGCGGTGTGCGGGGTGGCGGCCCGGCAACGGCGTGAACTCGTTGGGGGAGGGGGGATAGAGCCGTTCGCCGTCCTCGTGCACGGCGCAGCTGCCGAACAGGTCGTGGTCCCAGAAGAGGACCCCGCCGGGCCGTCCGCCGCCCCAGCGCCGCGCCGCGGCCCGGTGGAGGGCCAGCGTCACCGGAACGGCGTCGGACAGGGTCATGTTGACGGCCACCACCCAGTCCGTGCCGTGCTCGTCGAGCCATTCGCGAAAGTACGACTCGTAAGGGGCGGCCAGAGCCTCGATGCGCCGGTGCAGGTGTGCCTTCTCCGCGGGGTCGAGACCGTCCGCCCGGGCGACGCGGGACCGTATGTCGAGGAGCTCGGCGGCGAGTTCCGGCTCCGCGCAGGGGAGGGCCCGGCTCACGTCGAGCCAGGGAGGGTAGGCGCCCGGTCCGGCACCGCCGGGAAAGAAGGCCGGCTTGTCGGGGCGCCATGAGTAGCCGAGGTCGGCGGGGATGGGCTCTTCGGGGACCGGTTTCCCGTGAAAACGGGTCACGACATTGCGGAAGACGGTGAGGAGACCGCTGACGGGGAGTCCGTCTCCGCAGACGAGTGCGAGTTTGACCAACGTCCCACCTTTCCCGCCACCGGGGTGGCGGCCTTGCGACCGGTCACGAACGCGCTGAGGCGATCGGCATTCCCCCATTCATCGGACGCACCCGACGCTTCCGTGCAGCGTACCCGCATAATCCGAGAAAAGAAATGCAATTCATCGAATTCGATCGGATGAAGGGCGTGCCAAACCGGTATGAGCCGGACGACTCCCAATATCCGACCGTGTCGCCCGTCAAATGCGGTGGAAATGGTTTCAGGAAATTGGGGACTTCGCATGCGGCACCGGCCCGCGGGCGGCATGACCCTCGCCGGAACGGGCGGCTTCGGCGGGGCCGCCGGGGAACCGTGCGGCCCCCGTCCGGCCGTGATCGGACCTTCCGGGGGCCGCCGGTCGGGGAGCCGCCGCGGGAGACCTTCCGGCCGTCCGGTCCGCGGCGGATCCGGCCGGTGATGCTCGCGTCCTCGATGGCGCCGTCCCCCGGCCGGCATCAGGGCCTTGGACAGGATCAGCGCCAGGCGGCCGCCGTCCTGCTCCAAGGGCCAAGGTGACCGGGTGCCCGCCCAGCAGGTCGGTCCGGGTCCCGTCCCGGCTCAGGCCGAAGTCGGGGACGGTGCGTTCCAGCGGTTCCTCCCCTGTGATGCCCAGCCGGTCGGCGACCGAGCCGAGGGCCTTGTCGCCGCGCTGCGTGTCCCCGCCCCTGCCGGGCGGCACATCCGCCGCCCGGTGGGCGCGCGCTCAGGGGAGCGGCCGGAGTCCGCCGAATGCGCCCTGGTGGTAGAGGAGGGGGCGGGCGGCGCTGTGCACGTCGGCGGTGCGGACCCGGCCGACGACGAGCCAGTGGTCGCCGACCTCCTCAATCCGGTGCAGGCGGCAGGACAGGTGGGCCGCCGCCCCGCCGAGCAGCGGGGTTCCGTCGGGCCCCCGGGTCCACTCGGTGGGCGGGGCGAACCGGTCGCCGCGGCGGGCGAAGCGCGCGGCCACCTCGCGCTGGTCCTCGGTGAGCAGGTTGACGGCGAAGTGCCCGGCGCCCCGCAGTCGCGGCCAGGTGGACGACGACGCCGCGACGTAGAACGCCACCAGCGGCGGGGCGAGGCTGACGCTGGTGAACGAGGTCGCGGTCAGCCCCACGGGGTGTCCGCCGTCGTCGGCGGTGACCACCACCACTCCGGCCGGGTGGGCGCCAAGGGCGCGGCGGAACTCGTCCGCGCCGACGTCGGGGCGGTCGCCCGGGGGAGTCCCGGGTGGGGAGCCGGGCCGGCGCGGGGCGGCGGGGGCCGATGGTTCGCGTGTCCGTGCGGGCCTGGTCATGGCGCCTCGCTTTCTCGTACGCCCCGGCGGGGGCTCGGTTCGGTCACCGGGCGGCGCCCTCCGCGCTCCGTGCCGGTGCCGCGGCGGGGTCCGCTGCCGGGCGCCAGACGTCGCCGTTGGCGGTGGGTGTGCGCAGCGCGCCTCGGGGCGGGCGGCCCCCGGCGAGCAGGTCGACCTCGGGGCCGGTGAGCGTGCCGTGGGCCGCCAGCAGCTCCTCGGCGGACGGAAGGGGGCGGGCCTCCTCGGTGATACCGGGCCACAGGTCCGACAGCGCCGCCTCGTACTCCTCGACGGAGCGGTACCCGGGCAGCACCACGGTGCGCCCGGCGGAGGAGAACAGCAGTGTCGGAAAGGCGTACCGGTGCTCCGCTCCGTCGGCCACCGGCGGGCCCGGATAAGGGGTGGAGCCGGCCCGGGCGGCCTGTCCGGTGGCCGGGTGCACGCGCCGCGCCTCGGCGGCCTCCGCGCGCAGCACCGAGTGTGCGCGGTCGGTGTCGAGGCCGGCCAGGAGCCCGCCGATGTCGAGCCCGGGGACGCCGGCGAGCGCGCCGCGCAGCCGTCCGGGGCTGTCCGCGGGCCGTCCGTCCAGGTAGAGGGCTTCCCGCAGGCGGCGCAGGACACGGTCCGCGACCACCGGGCCCTGGCGCCGCGCGCTGATCACGGCCCGGCTCGCCGGGCCGGTGGAGCGGTGCGTCCAGTGCAGGTGCCCGGTGATGGGGGCGCCGGTGGCGCGGGCGACCTCCGTCCAGCGCTCCAGGTGGGCCTGAGCCGACCTCTCGGGGTGGAAACCGGGGTCGGTCGCGAGGGCGTCGGCGATCTGCAGGCCGAAGACCCGGCGCCAGTCCACCAGGTGCCCGTAGCGCAGCCGCAGCAGCCGGAGCCGCGGTTCGCTCGCCCAGGCGACGACGCACCCGGGGTCGGTGTACTCGGTGACGGACACCGGGGCGTGGGCGCTCATCTGGCCTCCTGTTCCGTGCCGCGGTCGCCGCCGTCCGCCGCGCCGGCCGGGATCCCCTCGGTCGACCACAGGCTGGGCAGGTTGACCACGATCCCTTCCTGGGTGCTGCGGCCGATGACCACGACGGCCTCCTCGTCGGGGGAGGGGTTCTCCTCGCGGTGGGGGACATAGGGCGGGACGAAGATGTAGTCGCCCGGCCCGGTGTCGATGCGGACCTCGTCGTCGCCGTCGGCGAAGACGAACGAGGGGTGGCCGGAGACCACGTAGATCGCCGTTTCGGCCTCGCCGTGGTGGTGGTCGCCGGAGTTGGTCGTGGGGCCGACGTGGGTCTGCCCCATCCAGATCTTGCGCGAGCCCACGGTCGTGCCCGAGATCGCCTCGAAACGGCGCATCCCGGAGGTCTGGCCGGTGTCGCCGCTGACCGCGCTCGCCGGGATGTGCTCCAGGCGTCCGTGCCAGACGCCGTTGCCGTGCGCGTGGTCAGGGGAGAGGGGGGTGCCGCCGCACGTCTCACTCGTCACCGCGGGCTCCGATCCGTTTAGTCTACTATCTTGACCTAGTTACTAGGAATTACTACATTATGGATGCTTCTTCGCGCAATATGGGATGGTGAGTATGGTCGAGTTCATCGGCATGATCCGGACGTCCGACCAGTCCGAGATCCGCAAGCGGCGCGGTCCCCTCCTCGACCGCGGCTACACGCGGCGCTTCGCGCAGGCGCACGAGGAGGCCGGCTTCGACCGGGTCCTCATCGGCTACCACTCCTGGGACGCCGACGGGTTCGCGGTCGCGGCCTACGCCGCCGCCCACACCGAGCGGCTCGGATTCCTCATCGCCCACCGGCCCGGCTTCATCGCGCCGACGGTGTGGGCGCGCAAGATCGCCACCCTCGACCAGTTCACCGAGGGCCGGGTGGCCGTGCACATCATCAGCGGGGCCAGCGACACCGAGCAGCGGCGCGACGGCGACCACACCGACAAGGAGACCCGCTACCGCCGCACCGACGAATACCTCGACGTCGTCAAGCGCACCTGGGCGGCGACCGATCCGTTCGACTTCTCGGGCGAGTTCTACACGGTGAACGGGGCGCTATCGCAGGTGCCCACGTTCTCCCGGCCGCGGGTGCCCATCTACTTCGGCGGCTCCTCCGCCGACGCCTACCGCGTGGGCGGCCGGCACGCCGACGTCTACGCGCTGTGGGGCGAGCCGCTGAAGGAGACCGCCGAGCAGATCGCCGCGGTGCGCGCCTCCGCAGGGAAGGCCGGCCGCGACCCCGGGGAGGTCGGGTTCTCGGTGTCCTTCCGTCCCATCCTGGGCCGCACCGACGAGGAGGCGTGGGAACGGGCCCGTTCGATCCTGGGCGCGATCGAGGGCGGCGCGGTTCCGCCCTCGGGCAACGGCAGCGCCCCCTACATCCTCGGGCGGGAGTCCGGAGAGGGATCGCGGCGCCTCCTCGCCGCCGCCGACCGGGGAGAGGTCCACGACCGGGCGCTGTGGACGGCCACGGCCAGGGCCACCGGCGCCGCGGGGAACTCCACCGCTCTGGTGGGCAGCCCCGAGACCGTGGCACGGGCCCTGCTCGACTACGTCGACATCGGTGTGACGACCGTCCTCATCCGCGGCTACGACCCGCTGGAGGACGCCGTGGCCTACGGGCGCGACCTGCTCCCGCTGGTCCGCGCCGAGCTGGCGCACCGGCGGGCGGCGCCGGCCTGACGCGCCGTCCTCCCGGGGGCCGGTTCCGGGCGGTCGCCGGGGCCCGCGGCGGCCGCGCCGGGTCAGTCCGCCCCGAGCAGGGCGGAGAGCCGGGCGGCCGCCTCCGTCACCGCGACCGCCAGCTCCGCCAGGCGGTCGTCGCCGAACCGGACGCTGGGCACCTGGAGGGCGACGGCCGCGAAGACCCCGCCCGAGGCGTCGCGCACCGGTGCGGCGATGGCCCGGACGCCCGCGACGCGCTCCTGGTCGGCGAGCGCGTAGCCGCGCTCGCGCACCCGGGCCAGTTCCGCGTCGAGTCCGGCGCGGGTGGTGATGGTGGCATCGGTGTAGCGCGGGTAGGGCTCGGGCCGGGAGAGGGAGGGGTCCCCGAACGCCAGGAGCGCCTTGCCCATGGAGCAGACGTGGGCGGGGTTGCGGGCGCCGGGGTGCTGGTCGTAGCGCAGCGGCTGCGGCGAGGGGGACTGCATCAGGATCGCGACCTCGTCCCCCGAGCGCACGCCCAGGGTGACCGACTCCCCCGTGGCGTCGCGCAGCGCCTCCAGCGCCGGCCGCATCGCGGTGGCACCCAGGCGCTCCAGCGCGACCCGGCCGAGGACGGCCGTGGTGACGCCGAGGTGGTAGCTCTCCGTCGCCGGGTCGCGGCCCAGCAGGCCGGTCTCGCTGAGGGCGCGCATCAGCCGGTGTGCGGTGCTCACGGTCAGGTCGAGTCGGTGGGCGGCCTGGGTCGGGGTGAGCGTGGGGGCCTGTTCGAAGCAGCGCAGGATCGCGATCGCGCGGTCCACCGACTGCGTCCCGGTGCGGGACCGGGCGGCCGTCGGTTCGGAGGTGTCGGTGGTCATGGTCTCCAGTCTCGCTCTCAGAAGGACCCGGCGCAGCGCGCGGGCCGCACGCCGATTCAACCCACAATCTTGACTGATTTAGTAGGTATTCCTGTATCGTGCGATCAGTCAACCTCATTGTGGGATCTACTGGCGGCGGGATGACCCCGCCCCGATGCTCAGGAGCCGTCCGATGACCTTGCACCAGCGGGCGGCGGCCGCCGCGGCCGCCGCGTCCCTCCTCCTCGCGGCCACCGCCTGCGGCGGGGCCGAGGCCGGACCCGCCGACGACATCTCCCAGGTCACCCTGCGCGTCGGCGACCAGACCGGGGCCACCCGAGCGCTTCTGGAGGAGGCGGGGCTCCTCGACGACGTGCCCTACGAGATCGAATGGTCGGAGTACGCGGCAGCGGTCAACCTGCACGAAGCCCTCAAGGCCGACGCCATCGACGTCGGCGGCGCCGCCGACGCGCCCACGGTCAGCGCGATCGCCGGCGGCTCCGACATCCAGGTCTACGCCGCCTGGTCCAACGACGGCAAGGGCACCGCGCTGGTCGTCCCAGAAGACAGCGACGCGCGGTCCCTGGCCGACCTGGAGGGCGCCGAGGTCTCCCCGACGACGCGCGGCAGCATCGCCCACTTCCTGCTCCTGCGCGCCCTCCAGGAGGAGGGGATGGACGCCGACCAGGTCCGGCCGGCGTTCCTGGCACCCGTGGACGCCAGCACGGCGTTCTCCTCGGGCGGTATCGACGCCTGGGCGACCTGGGGGGTCTACCTGGAGCGCGCCCGCGGAGAGCTCGGCGCCCGGGTCCTGGTCGACGGAGAGGGCCTGCTCCCCGGATACAACGTGCTCAGCGCCACCGGGGACGCTCTGGCCGACCCCGCGACGGCCGAGGCCCTGGCCGACTACGCCGAGCGCGTCGACGCCGGCTATGCGTGGGGGCGCGAGCACCCCGACGACTACGCCGAGTTCTACGCGGGCTTCGCCGGCCAGACGGTGGCGATCGCCGAGCAGGTGACCGAGTCCAACACCTCCTACCAGCGGATCCCGGTCGACGCCGCGCTGGGCGATCGGCTCCAGGAGACCTACGGGACCTGGGTCGGCGCCGGTGTGCTGGCCGACCGGGACCTGGACCTCGGCGACCACATCGCCGCCGGCGCGCCCCCGGCCGGCGAATGACCGCCCGCGGGCAGCGCGCCACCGATGAGAAGGGCGGGCGGGGACCGGCCGCGGGCGACCCCGCCCCCCGCCGCGACGCCGCGGCCCCTCCGGCGGCGGACACGGCCGCACCCCGCGGCGTCCCGGAACCCCGCCGCCAGAACGGGCCGATCGCGACCGAGACCGTGCGCAGCGCCGCCGAGCGGCGCCGCCGGATACCGCGCTGGGCGGTGAAGACCCTCAGCCCGATCACCCTGGTCGCGCTGTGGCAGGCGGCGAGCGCCACCGGCGCGCTCCCCGCCGAGACCCTGGCCGCTCCGTCGGTCGTGCTGGCCACCGCCGCCGACCTCGCCGCAACGGGCGAACTCCAAGAGGCCGTGCTGACCTCGCTCGGCCGGGTCCTGGCCGGCCTGGCGATCGGGATCACCACCGCCGTCGTCCTCGCCACGCTGTCCGGGCTCTTCCGGCTCGGCGAGGACATCATCGACGCGCCGGTGCAGATGCTGCGCACGGTGCCGACCATCGGCCTCATCCCGCTGCTAATCATCTGGTTCGGCATCGGGGAGGAGCCGAAGATCGCGCTCATCGCGCTCACCGTCACCTTCCCGCTGTACATGAACATCTACGGCGGCATCCGCAACGTCGACTCCGCCCTCATCGAAGCGGCCCGCACCCTGGGAGTGGGCTGGTTCGGCGCCATCAGGCACATCGTGCTCCCGGGCGCCATGCCCGGCGCGCTCGTGGGGCTGCGCTTCGCATTGGGCTCGGCCTGGCTGGCGCTGGTCTTCGGCGAGACCATCAACGCCACCTCCGGCATCGGCTACCTGATGAACAACGCCCGCGAGTTCTTCCAGACCGACGTCATCGTCGTCTGCCTCGCGCTCTACGCCCTCCTGGGGCTCATCGCCGATTTCATCGTCCGACTCCTGGAAAGGGTGCTCCTGGCATGGCGACCGGCCTTCAGCGGAACCTGACCTCCTCCACCTCGGCCGTATCGGCGTCCGGTCCCGCCGCGGGCCCTGGCGCGGGGGACGACGCGCGGGCCGTCGTGCGCGTACGCGGCCTGACCCGCGCCTTCGACGGACGGCGGGTCATCGACGCGCTCGACGTGGACGTGGCGCCCGGCGAGTTCGTGGCGCTACTCGGCGCCAGCGGATGCGGCAAGTCGACCCTGCTGCGGATCCTGGCCGACCTCGACCGGGCCATCGACGGCGAGGTGACCGTCGCCCGCAGGCGCGCCGTCGGCTTCCAGTCGCCGCGCCTGGTGCCGTGGAAACGGGTGTGGCGCAACGTCGTCCTCGGCCTGCCGGGGCGCCCCGACCGCGGCCTCGCCGTCCGGGCACTGGAGGAGGTGGGGCTGGGCCACCGCACCGATGTGTGGCCCAAGGTCCTCTCCGGCGGCGAGGCCCAGCGCGCGGCCCTGGCCCGCGCCCTCGTGCGCGAGCCGGATCTGCTGCTGCTCGACGAGCCGTTCTCGGCCCTGGACGCCCTGACCCGGATCAAGGCCCAGGACCTCGTCGCCGAGCTCTGGCAGCGCCACGGCTGCGCCGTGGTGCTGGTGACCCACGACGTGGAGGAGGCCGTCCTGCTCGCCGACCGCGTCCTGGTGATGGACAGCGGGGTCATCGCCCACGAACTCCTGGTCGGCCTGGAGCGCCCCCGCGACCGGTCGGCCCCCGGTTTCGTCGCGCTGCGGACCGAACTGCTGTCGCTGCTGGGCGTCCACCCCCACTGACCCGGACGGCGCCGCACCCGGTGCCGGCGGCCGCCGCCCCTCGGCGCGATCGGCCGCCCGGCATGCCCGGTTCCCGGGACGCACCGCTGAACCCCGAGAAGCACGACTCGGGGTTGTCGGGTCGCGAGATCGTCCGGATGACGGACCCCGGCGGCGAACGCGGTCCCGGGCCGCGCGCCTCCTCGCCCCCCGATCCGAGGATCACGGGGCGGCCCCTCCGCTGGAAAGGGGGGACCGACGATCCGTGGTCGCCGCGGTGGCCGGGCGGTAGAAAGGAAGCCGTACCGCGGGAGGAGACGCATGGTGATCGATCGAGCCGGGTTGGCGGCCTTCCTCCGGCGCCGCCGGGAGTCGCTGCAGCCCGAGGACGCCGGCCTCCCGCGCGGGCAGCGCCGCAGGACCAGCGGGCTGCGCCGCGAGGAGGTCGCCGCGCTCTGCCACATGTCGACCGACTACTACACCCGCCTGGAGCGGGAGCGCGGCCCGCGGCCGTCCGTGCAGATGATCGCCTCGATCGCGCAGGGCCTGCACCTCTCCCTCGACGAGCGCGACCACCTGTTCCGCCTCGCCGGGCACAACCCGCCCGCCCGCGGCGTGGTCAGCGAGCACATCAGCCCCGGCATGCTGCGCATCCTCGACCGCCTGGACGACACCCCCGCCGAGATCGTCACCGAACTCGGGGAGACGCTGCGCCAGAGCCCGCTCGGCGTCGCACTCACCGGCGAAACGACCCACTACACCGGCCCGGCGCGCAGCAAGGGCTACCGCTGGTTCACCGACCCTGGCACCCGGGAGCTGTACGCACCCCAAGACCACTCGCTGCTCTCCCGGATGTACGCCTCCGGCCTGCGCCAGATCGCCACGCTGCGGGGCCCCGGCTCCCGGGCGGCGCACTACGCCGATCTCCTCCTGGAACAGAGCGAGGAGTTCCGCGGCCTCTGGGACGAGCACGAGATCGGCGTCCACCCCAGCGAGGTCAAACGCTTCATCCACCCCAAGGTCGGCGCCTTGGAACTGAACTGCCAGACGCTGCTCGACCCCCACCAGTCGCACCGCCTGTTCGTCTACACCGCCGTCCCGGGCACCGAGAGCCACGAAAAGCTGCGGCTCCTCTCCGTCGTCGGCGTGCAGGCCCTCCACGGATGACCCCGGCCCCCCGGCCGGACGCCCACTGCCCGCACGGACGACGGTGACCCCGCCGGCAGGGGGTGGGACCCCTTCCGGGGTCCCACCCGACGATGGCGGAGCCGCTGGGGCCGGGCCCCGGATGTCGCGACCGCGTCACCGTCGGTGACGGTCCGGTTCGCGCTGTCGGGGACCGGAGGATCAGCGGGCGACCGCCATCGTCGTGTCGTGAGCGGATCAGCGGAACGTGAAGGTGGCGTCAACGGACGCCGGGTCGGGGCACAGGAAGCTGCCGTCGTACAGCGGGATGTCGGCGGTGGTGCTGTACGTGCGGGTGTCGCCCTCGCGCTCCACCGGCAGGTCGACCGCCTGGTAGCGGCAGGTGATGCCGATGATCGTCACGGAGATGTCCAGCAGGTCCGCGGTGAGGGTGCCCGCGGAGTCGTCGAAGGACACGTTCGGATCGTTGTTGAGGGCCGCGGTGGTGCTGCCCTCGCAGGTGAGGTTGCCGCCGGACGGGTTGATGCTGGTGCGGTCGACGGTGAGGCCGTTGGGAGCCTGGTCGCTGGTGATCCCGTCGGTCCAGCTGCACGACTGGCCTTCGGCCGAGATCGTGCCGTCCACGCGGCCTTCGGCCGCGGCGGCGGGGCTTGCGGCGAGGGCGGTCAGGGCCAGAGCGCCGAGGAGGACGCCGACGGGTCTGGGGGAGAGGGGGGAGAAGGTGCGGGTCACTGCGCTTACCTCCGTGTGGGGGAGTGGAGGTTACCGCCCGGTGTTTCCGGCCGGTAATTTACCCGACAGTAATTAAACGTTGACGGCGCGTCAATCCCCCGAAGGGCGGGCGAATCCGGCCCCGGCGAGCGGCCGGGGCCGGCGCGGGCCGGCGGTCAGGTCCCGGCCATGATCCCCTGGCCGAGGCCGCCGTCCACGGGGAACTCGATCCCCGTCGTGAACGTCGCCTCGAACGCCAGGAACAGCACCGCCGCCGCGAACTCCTCGACCGTCCCGTGCCGCCGCATCGGAGTGGTGGCGTCCCCCTCCTTCTTGAAGGCGGCCCGTTCGGCGTCGGTCCACGACGCGACGGCCATGGTCGGGGTGTCGATGTAGCCGCCGCTGACCGCGTACACCCGGATGTTCCGGGGCAGCAGCTCCGCGGCGAAGGAGCGGGCGAACGAGGCGACGGCCGCCTTCGCCCCCGAGTAGGCCGACATCCCGGGGTAGCCCATCGAGTTCGCCACCGAGGTGCTGAAGACGATCGCTCCGCCGTCGGCGACCAGTGGGGCCAGGCGCTGCACGGTGAAGAAGGCGCCCTTGGTGTTGACGTCGAACGTGCGGTCGTAGCTGGCCTCGGTCACCTCCTCCAGCGTCTCGATGCTGGCCACGCCGGCGTTGACGAGCAGGAGGTCGACGGTGCCGAACTCCGCCTCGACCAGGTCGCCCAGCGCGTCGATGTCGGCCGGGCTCGCGATGTCGGAGCGGACGGCGTGCACCGCGGCGCCGAGCGTCCCGCGGACCGATTCGATGTTGCGCTCGTCGTACCCGGTCAGCAGCGTCCGCGCGCCGCCGTTCAGGAGCGCGTCGACCACGCCCCGCCCCATGCCGTGCGTCCCGCCGATGACCACGGCGTTCTTTCCCGCATATCCGCCCGGCCCGCTCACCGTGCCTCCGCCCGGATCGACTCGATCGCGCGGGAGAGGCTGGCGCCGCCGTGGCCCTCGGCCACCTGCCGGTCGATCAGGGCCTTGAGCGGTGTGAGGCTGTCGAACCCGACCCCCTGCGCCTTCCCGGCCGCGAGAATGGCGTCGATCCCCCACTGGTTGATGTTCAGGGTCGACGTCTCGGTGTCGTATTCGCGGACGTCCATCTCCTGGGCGAACTGCGGCAGGACCGCGGCGGCCCCCGCCAGCCACCCCACCAGGACGCCGGTGATCTCGGCCGCCGTGATCCCCGAGGACTCGGCGAGGGCGACGCTCTGGAAGAAGCCGCCGAACATCCCGTACATCCCGGCGAGCACCGCCACGTCGTACACCGACGCGGTCTCCGGGGCGGCGCCGACGTGCCGGCCGGTGCCCAGCAGGTCCAGGCGTTCGCGGTGGGCCGCATAGGCGCCGGGGTCGCCGCTGAACAGGATCGTCGCCTCGGGGGTGCCGATCGTCTCGGGCACGGCCAGGGCCGCGGCGTCGAGGTAGGTGCCGCCCTGCCCGGCGATCCGCGCGGCCGCCTTGCGCGCGACGTCCGGTGTGCCGGAGGTGAGGTTGACCAGGACACGGCCGGCGAACGCGCCGTCGGCGGCGTCGAGGATCGCGTCCAGCGCCGGGTGGTCGATCACGACCGCGATGACCAGGTCGCCGGCCGCGACCGCTCCGGCGGCCGTGGCGGCGACGGCCGCGCCTTCGGCCGCAAGGGCATCGGCCCTGTCCGGCGACCGGTTCCACACCGTGGTGGGGTGGCCGTTGCGGAGGAAGGCGCCGGCCACCGCCCGCCCGAGGTTCCCGAGGCCGAGGACGGTGACGGCCGGTTTCGCCGATGTGTCCATGGTGGTGGTCCTTCCGTGTTCTCGCCGACCGGCCCGATGCCGGTCGCTCACGACACGGCCGACTCTGCCGGGCGGCGCTGCCGATCGGCTGCCGGTCCACTGCCGGTGCCGGTGCCGGCGACGGCCCGCCCGCACCGGCGGCACGGCGCGGATATGCTCACGGCATGCGATTCGGCGTGCTCGGCCCGCTCGAAGTGCGGACGGCCGCCGGCGCCCCCGTCCCGGTCCCCCAGTTGAAGGTGCGGGCGTTGCTGGCCGCCCTGCTGGCGGCCCCGGGGCGTCCCGTCCCGGCCGGCCGGCTGATCGACGACCTGTGGGGCGACGACCCGCCGCGCCACCCCGGGAACGCGCTCCAAGGCAAGGTCGCGCGGCTGCGTCGGGCACTGGCCGACGCCGAGCCCGACGGCGGCCGGTCCGTCGTGGCGCAGGCGGGGGGCTATCTGCTGCGGACCGGGCCTGATGACGTCGACGCGTCCAGGTTCGCCGTCCTGACCGAACGGGCCCGCGCAACGGGCGACGTCCGGTCGCGTGCGGCCCTGCTCACCGAGGCGCTGGAGCTGTGGCGCGGCCCGGCCTTCTCAGACTTCGCCGAGGAGCCGTTCGTCCTGTCCGCCGCGGCCCGCCTGGAGCAGGGCCGGCTGCTCGCGCTGGAGGATCTCGCCGAAGCGCGGCTGGAGCTGGGCGAGCACGGGCAGCTGGCCGCGGAACTCGGCGCCCTGGTGGTCGGCCACCCGCACCGGGAACGGCTCCGCGCCGTACACATGCGCGCCCTCTACCGCGCCGGGCGGCAGGAGGAGGCGCTGGCCGGCTACGCCGACCTGCGCCGCCATCTCGCCGAGGAACTGGGCGCCGACCCCGGCGCCGACCTCGCCGCCCTGCACGAGGCGATCCTGCGGCAGGACCCGGACCTGGCCGCCGCCCCCGCACGCCACCGGACGAACCTGCCCGCACCGGTCGCCGACCTGATCGGACGGGACGCCGATATCGCCGGCACCCGGGACCTGCTGGAGTCGGGCCGCCTGGTCACCCTCACCGGCCCGGGCGGGGTCGGCAAGACCCGCTTGGCGGTGGAGACCGCGGCGCGGCTGGCCGGCGCCTACCCCGACGGGGTGTGGCTCGTCGAACTCGCCGGGATCGCCCCTGCTGACGAGGGGCAGGTGCTGTGCACCGTGGCGGAGGCGGTCCTGGCGATCCTCGGCATCCGTGAGACCGGGCCGAGCCCCTCGCACGAGGGCGGGCCGCGCGCTATGGCCGACCGGCTGGCGCACGCGCTGCGGGACCGGCGGCTGCTCCTCGTCCTGGACAACTGCGAACACGTCGTCGCCCCCGTCGCACGGCTGGCCGAGCGGCTGCTGCGCGGTGCTCCCGGCCTGCGGATCCTGGCGACCGGAAGGGAACCGCTCAGGCTCGGCGGGGAGCTGGTGCGCGCCGTCCCGCCCCTGGAGACCCCGCCCCCCGACGCCGATGCCGATCCGGCGGCCCTGCGCGGATTCGCCGCCGTCCGCCTCTTCCTGGCTCGGGCCGCGGACGCGCCCGGCTTCACGCTCGACAGCGGCAACGCGGCGGTCGTCGCCGCGCTGTGCCGGCGGTTGGACGGGATCCCGCTGGCCGTGGAGCTGGCCGCGTCGCGGGTCCGCACGCTGGGCGTCCACGGGCTGGTGGCCCGACTGGACGACCGGTTCGGGCTCCTGGTGGACGGCTACCGCGACGCCCCGGAGCGGCAGCGCACACTGAGGGCGGTCATCGACTGGAGCTGGGACCTGCTCACGGCGGCCGAGCGAACCGTGCTGCGCAGGCTCGCGGTGCACGCCGACGGCTGCGCCCTGGATGCGGCCGAGGCGGTGTGCGCGGGTGGCGGGGTGCGGCCCGGCGACGTGCTCGACCTGCTGGGACGGTTGGTGGACCGGTCGCTGGTCACCCTGGCCGACCGCGCGTCCGGCCCCCGGTACCGCCTGCTGGAGTCGGTCCAGGAGTACTGCGCCGAGCGGCTGCGCGACGCCGGCGAGCTACCCGCGGTCCAGGAGGGCCATCGGGACCACTACATCGGGCTGGCCGAACGCGCCGGGCCGCTGCTGCGCGGCCCCGGCCAGCGCGCGTGGCTGGAGCGTCTGGACGACGAGAGCGCCAACCTGCGCCGCGCGCTGGAGCACGCCGTCCACGAGGGCGCGGCGGAGCCCGCGCTGCGGCTGGTGAACGCGCTGGCCTGGTACTGGGTGCTGCGCGGTCGGCTCATCGAGGCGCGCCGATCGGTGGAGTCGGCCCTGGCCCTGGACGGCGGGGCGCCGGCGGCACGCGCGGCGGCGCTCGCTTGGCGGGCCGGCTTCACCCTCTTAGAGGGCAACGGCACCGCCGGCTCCCGGCACGCCCGCGAGGTCGTCGCGCTCTACGGGCGGACCGGCTCGCCGGCCGACCGCGCCGCGGCCCTGTGGTTCCTCGGCTTCGCGCAGATGGGCCTCGACCTGGAAGGCAGCGAACGCCTCGTGGACCGGGCCCTGGCGGACTACCGCGCGCTGGACGATCCCTGGGGCACCGCCGCGGCGCTGAGCCTGCGCGCCCGCCACGCGCTGGCCCGGAGCGACCTGGAGTCGGCACGTCGCGACGGGCGGGAGAGCGCGCGGCTGTTCGGCGCGCTCGGCGACGGCTGGGGGCAGGTGCAGACGGTGTTCCCGTTGGCGACACTGGCCGTGATCACCGGCGACCACGCAGAGGCGGCCCGCCGGTACCGCGAAGGGCTGCGCCTGTCCGAGGAGCTGGGGCTGTGGACGGACGCGGTCAAGCAGCTGTGCGGGCTGGGCCGGGTCGCCCTGCTGACCGGCGACGCCGCGCGGGCGCGGGCGTTCCATGAGCGGGCCCGCGACCTGGCCCGCGAGCAGAATTTCCGGTCCGGTGAGGTGAACGCCGAGATCGGCCTCGGCCTCGGGGACCGCAGGGAAGGCCGCCTCGACGCGGCCGAGTCCCGGATGCGCGGCCTGCTCGACTGGTACCGCGCGGTGGCCTTCGGGCCGGGCGGCGCCTTGGTACTGGCGGAGCTCGGGTTCATCGCCGAGCAGCGCGGCGACGCCGCTGCGGCGCGGACGCTGCACCTGGAGGGGCTGGCCGCGGCGCGCGGTCTCGGCGACCCGCGGGCGGAGGCGCTGGCACTGGAAGGACTGGCCGGTGCACGGGCCCTGGCCGGGCACCCCCGCCACGCCGCCGTACTGCTGGGCGCGGCGGCCGCGGCCCGGGCCTCCGCCGGCGCCCCGCTGCCGCCCGCCGAACGCGGCGACGTCGACCGCATCACCACGACCGCCCGGGCCGCCCTGGGCGACCCCGCTTTCACCGCGGCGTTCACGACCGGAACCGGGCTCGCCCCCGAGGCCGCCGTCGCCCACGACGCCCCGCGGAGCACCGGGCCGGGGTCCTCGGGACTCCCCCGGAGCCCGAGCGGGAGCCCGGCGGGGCCATGACGGTCGATCCCTGTGATCCGGTCAGGCGCCGATGTGAGCGCTTGTACTGCGAGAAGTGCCGTGGGCGTCGTCGCCCACCGCGATGTCGCTGAGCACCTCGGACGCGGCCGGCTCGTCCCCGCAGGTGGCAGATCGCATGTGAGTGCTCCTGTGGCGGTGCGGTGGCCATTCCGGCGGCATTCCGGTGGCCGCTCCGGGGGTGCCGTCAGCGGACAGGCGGCCCCCGGGGGGCCGGGAGCGCCAGGGCGTCAGGTGGCGGCGGGGATCGGGGTCTTGGTGAGCTGTTCGGAGATCCGCCAGATGCGGGCGGCGTCGTCGCTGCTGCGCAGGGGGGAGTACAGCCGTTGTTCGGCGGGCGGGCCGCCGAGGTTGCCGGGGCCGCTGGGCCCGTAGAGGGCGCCGGGCTTGGCGTCGGGAGCGGTGGCGGCCATCAGGGCGGGCAGTTTCGCGGTCTCGGCGGTGCCGAGCAGGATTCCGCGGGCGGAGAGCGCGCGGATCAGGCGGATCTGGGGGGTGTCTCCGCTGCGGCCCAGCTCGGGGCGGGCGGCCAGCAGGCTGGTTGGGGCCACTCCGGGGTGGGAGATGTTGCTGGTGATGCCCCAGCCGTGGGCCTTGCTTCGGCGGTCCAGTTCCAGGCCGAACAGCCCGAACGCGACCTTGGAGTGGCCGTAGGCGCGGAAGCCGTGGTACGAGAGTTCCCAGTTCAGGTCGTCCCAGTTGATGGCGCCCCGTCTCGCGGCGACGCTGATCTGGGAGGTCACATGGGCGCGGCCCGCGCGCAGCAGCGGGAGGAGGTGGGCGACCAGGGCGAAGTGGCCCAGGTGGTTGGTGCCGAACTGCAGCTCGAACCCGTCGGCGGTGGTCTGCCGGTTCGGCGGGGTCATCACGCCGGCGTTGTTGATGAGGAGGTGGATGGGCCCGCCCTCGTCGAGCAGGGTCGTGCCGAGGGCCGCGACCGACTCCAGCGAGGACAGGTCGAGGTCGCGCAGCGAGACCTTCGCGTCGGGGACCTGCGCCCGGATCTGCGCGATCGCGTTCGCGCCCTTGCGGGGGTTGCGGACGGGCATGACCACCTCCGCGCCGGCCGCCGCCAGCCGTGTGGCCATTCCCAGGCCCATGCCGTCGCTGGCGCCGGTGATGAGCGCGCGCTTTCCGGAGAGGTCGGGGACGGAGATGTCGATCGGTCGACGTGGCATGGTCGTGCTCCTCGCGGTGTCGTTCGGATACCGACCATGGCCCAAGCCGCCGGGGGCATCCAGGGACTGCTGATCCGTGGTTGCGCGGTCCGCCGGTACCGCGGGTCCGACACGGACCCGGCAGCGGTCACGGGATCGTGCCGCCCGCGACCGGCGGGGACCCTCCGCCGACCTGCCCCGCCGGATCGCGGACGAGGTACTCGGCGTCGGCGGCATCCGCGGAGGGCCGCCGGACGGCCACCGCGGCGGTGCGGTCCGTGCCGTCAACGCCGTCTGAATCCGGTCCCACATTCGGTCCCACGGTTCAGCCCCTATGGGAGACCCGAGAGGGCGACCGGCCGAGCCGGGGGATCGGGAGGTCTTGGATGCGTTTCCACGCTCGCCGAGGATCGACGCCATGGCCCGAGCGCGCAACGGGCGGGAAGGCGGCTGATCCGTCGGGGAAGGCGGCCGCCGTGCCGGGGCCGGCCCGCGGAATCGGCGCCTTCACGTGCGCACGCTCGCTCGCGCGAAGCGAAAGCCCTGTCCTCGGAACACGGCCACGCCGGGAGGAAGTGCGCCCAGTACCGAGGTGTTACGGTGCCACTCGCCACCGCACACCCCCACGTCGACGACGGAGGGAATCGGGACCGGACAACTCACCGGTCGATGGACGACGTGCACGCGGTAAGCGCGGGAGGGAGACGACGTGGCATGGAGCACACGTGAGCTCGCCGAACTGGCGGGCACCACGGTGAACACCATCCGGCATTATCACCGGCTCGGACTGCTCGACCAGCCCGAGCGCAGATACAACGGATACAAGCAGTACGGCGTGCCGGACCTCGTGCACCTCCTGCGCATCCGGCGGCTCGCCGCGCTGGGGATTCCGCTCGCGCGGATCGGAGAGGTGGCGGCGGGCGGCGACCGCACCCATGACGTGCTGCGGGCACTCGACGCGGAGCTCGCGGCGAGCATCGAGCGCCGGCAGCGGGCCCGCGCCGATATCGCGGCCATCCTGCCCGACAGCGCGCCGGCCGATGTGCCCGCGGGATTCGAGTCCGTCGCGTCGCGCCTGTCGCAGGCCGACCGCTCGATCGTCCACATCTACACGCGGTTCTACGACGAGGACGCGCTGTCGGACCTGCGGCGGATGATCGAGGCCGACACCGACACCGTCGGGGACGACATCAACGCCATGCCGGCCGACGCGGACGAGGCGACCCGGCAGCGCCTCGCAGAGCGGCTCGCGCCGATTCTCGCCCGGAACCTCGTCGACTACCCCTGGCTGAGCGATCCGGCGGCGCGCTTCACGAAGAGCGAGCATGCCACCCGGCAGACGATCATCGAAGCGCTGATCGAGCTGTACAATCCCGCCCAGATCGACGTGCTCCGCCGTGCCGGCGTTCTCGCGCACGAGCGGCTGCGCGCCGCGAGCGAGGCGAGCGAGGCGGTCGACGACACCGATCGGCGGTCGCCGCCCGCAGGACTTGACCGTGTTCCGAGAACACGGTCTGTACTGGTGCCGAGTCGAGACGGATCGCGACATCCGCGCCATCCAGCGTGAGGAGTCTCGCCGCGGATCCGATCGAGACCCTCGTCCCGAACCGTGGCGGGATTCCCTCGCGACGCCGGCGTGTTCCCGATCGACGACCGACCGATCGACGACCGAAAGGAACGACCGATGACCGAGCACTCCGACGAGCCGTCCGCCGACGCCGAGACCGGGACGCCCGGCGGGGCGGAACGGCTCGGGGCCCCGACGCTGGCGGAGGATCTCCTGCTCCTCCTGTTCCAGCCGCGTACCGGGACCATCGCCGGTGAGAACACGCTCTTCTACACCCTCGCGGGAGCGGTGCTCGCCGACCTCGCGCTCGGCGATCACGTGCGGACCGAGTCCGGCCGGGGCGGGACGACCCGGCTGGAGCCGGTCGAGGAGCACCCGCCGTCGGACGGCGTCCTCCGCTCCGCGTGGGACTACGTCTCCGAGAAGCCCCGGGGCGTCCAGACGGTCCTCGCCGCGATCGGGCCGACGTTGCGCGGCCCGCTCCTGGACAGGCTCGTCGAACGCGGCGACATCCGCCGCGAGAGCCGCAAGGCGCTCGGCCTGTTCACCACGACGGTGCTCCACGGCGACGGGAGCGGGCGGCGGGCCCGCCTTCTCGAGGACGTCCGCGACGTGCTCGTCGAAGGCGCGGAACCGCAGGCCCGGGTCGCGGCACTCGCGGCGCTGCTCTCGGCAAGCGGGACGCTCCCGCAGTTCCACCGGGAGATTCCCTGGACCTCGCCCGTGATCACCCGCGCCAAGGAACTCGAACAGGGCAACTGGGGAGCCGGTGCCGCCGCCGAAGCGGTCACCCGCACCGTCACCGCGACCGTCGTCAACAATGTCGTCATCGCGGCGGCCGTGCTGCCCAACACCTAGGGAACGGGCCGCGTCTTCGACGTGCGTGCCGACCGGTCTCGTCCGTGGTGCTCCTTGAGGTGACGCAGCAGCGTGTCATGCCGGAACCGGTAGTGCGCCCCGAGTTGGCGCAGCACCTCCCAGCGATGCGCATCGGCGAGGAAGGTCCCCAGCCGTGCCGGCCCGGGGGCGGCCGCCGTGGACAGCCCGGTCCGCGGCTCGGCGAGCGGCTCCTCCATGGCGGCCCGCAGGTCGCCGTGCTCGGTGAGGAATCCGCGCAGCCGCGTCTCCCAGGTCGCCTCCTGCCGGATCGCCTCCCGCTCCAGCCCCGGCTCCGACGCGGCTTCGAGGGCGGTGGCGGACCGTTCGAGCTCGGTGCCGACCGCCTGTTCCGCGGCGGAACAGCGCCGGCACCTTCTTCACCGGCTCGGTGACGCCCGTCACCATGGTCTGCACGATCGCCTTGGCCAACTCGGTTTCGAGGGTGCCCGTGGGGTCGGACACGCTTCCTCCTTCGGGACGGGGGATCGCGGGACCGGAAGGCGGGTCTTTGCGGGTGGGCGCTGTTCTTCGCGGGTGGGCACAGTGTGACGGGCGCGGGTCCATCAGCGCGACGGGGCGGCGGGCCGGTCCGTTCCTCCCCTTCCGCCACGGTCGCCTGTCTGCTGAGACAGGCGAAGACCCCTGTGCGGTCGCCTGCGGACCGCTCCGCCGGGCGGACTCACCACCCGGGCACGACCGGCGCCGGCCGGCAGGGCACGAAGGCACCGCCCCGCCGGCCGGAGAGCGGCGTCGACGCCCCCCGGCGGCCGGCCCCGCCACGTCAGCCTGCCCTGTCCTCGCGGATGTACTGCTGGTAGATGCCCTCTTGCAGGGCCTTGGCGACCGCGAGGGTCCGCGTCGCGCAGTCCAGTTTCGCGAGGATGTTGGCGACCAGCCGCTTGGCCCCGTGCACCGAGATGCCCAGCCGCCGGGCGATCTGCTTGTTGCTCAGCCCGTCGACGAGCAGCACCATGACCTGCCGCTCCCGTGGTGTGAGCCGTATGGCCGGAGCCGGGCCCACGGCCCGGCCCGGTGTCTCGCGTGCCCTGGCCATCAGGCCGCGGGCCAGGCGCGGCGACATCGGCACCTCCCCGACCCGCACGCGGGTGATCGCGTCGCGGAGCGAGTGCGTGTTGAGGTCGCCGATCGCCAGGAACCCGCTGCCCGCGATGTCGGCGAGGCGGCCGAGGTCGCCGAGATCGTCGTCGTCCACCAGCACCAGGATCGTCGCTCCGCGCTCGGCCGCCCCGTGCAGGGCCGTCGCCGCCGCTTCACCGATCTCCCGCAGGGCCACGATGAGGTCGGTGCGCGGGCCGACGTCGGAGGCCGCCTCCGTCGGGTCGCTGCACACACGGAGCTCGCCGATCTCCCGCAAGGACTGCAGCATCCGCTCGATGCCATAGCGCTGAAGTTCGTTTCCGACAGCTAAGACGACGCTCCGCAATGCCGTCGCGGTGACACATGGAAAGCCCATCGCAAGCCATCTCCCCTACCGTCGCGCCGCCTGGTGCCCCCCGTATGAGCGACCAACGGCCGGTGCGTGAATGCGCGGTCCGGCCTTCGGCGGCCGGACGCGGGCCAGATAAGCACCGAGGCATTGGTAAAGGGTTGAGTATGCGTTGAGACGCGGCGGGCACCGGCCGGCCGGAGGCGTGTCCTCGACCGGCCGCGGTGCATTCGGGCCGGTCACGCGCCTGCGCGTGCCCCGTCGAGGAGGGGGCCGGTGGCCGGAACCGGAAAGCGGTCTGGAACCAGGGTCGTGCGGTACGGGGACGTTGTCAATCCGCGCTGTGCGGGAGGCGCTACCGAGCGCGGGCGAGGACGCCGCCGGCGGGGCGGCGCGATCCGCGGATCGCCCCGCCCCGCCGACGGCCTATGCGCGGCGCGCCGGCCCGGGGTCAGCCCGCCGCCGCGTCGACGCCTTCGCGGGTGTGCCGCGACAGCGCGGCGCCGACCGAGGCGCGTGCGGCCATGGCCTCCTGCTTGGCGCAGATTCTCTCATCGATCACCCGGTACTCCGCCTCGATCTCCGCCGCAACGGCGTTGTTCTGCCGCACGGTGACCAGGCACCGGAACACCTGCTCCATCGCGTTGTCCGTGCGCTGGAGCAGCGCGTACTCGACGGTCGCGGGCAAGGGAAAGACGTATCGGTGAAAAGTGGAGGAGAACGAACTGAGGACGAAGCGGACCTTCGGCGACGCCTCACCGAGGAAGAAGCGTTCGGTGACCGCGGTCCACGTCTGCCGCGCCGCCTCCGTCAGCGCGATCCCCGGTATGTGCAGGCCGGTGAGGTGGTCCTCCAGCGTGTCGGCGTGCTCGTCGACCAGGAGTGCCGCCACGAACCGGTTCTCGCCGGCCCGCTCCGGCGCCGTGATCATCTCGTTCTTCGGCACGTGCTTGTGGGTGAGCCGCCGCCCCGCGGACCTCGCGCCGCCTCCGGTGATCCGGACGTCCGGACCATCCGGACCGGCGAGCCGCTCCAGTTCGTGACGCTGCGCGGCGGACATGCCCTGCCCCGCTACGACGACGGACCCGGGCGGCACGTCCCCCGACCGCAGGCGCTCGGACAGCGCCGAGACCGAGACCGTGCCGCGGGTGCCGAGGAACTCCTCGAAGCGGTCGCCGACGACGACCAGCGTGTCGTGAGCCATGGGTGTCCTCCGGTCAGCCGGCCTGGGCGGTCGCGGCGAGCGCGTTCTCGTACACCGAGACCAGGTCGTCGACGGTCGCGACGTCGGACAGGAGCACGTCGCCATCGGCGAACGGGTCCACCTCGAAGACGCCCTCGTTCTCGATGAGCAGCCGCGCCAGCATGAGCGAGCTCAAGCCCAGTTCGTGAAGGGCCAGCCCGCCGGGGACGTCGCGAACCGGACCGCCGGCCTCGGCGAGGATGTCGCGGATCCGGGCCGTGATCGCGGCCCGGACATCGATGGTCTTCTCTAGCATGTGATTCCTCCGTCTACCACGATTGACTGTCCGGTGATGAACGACGACGCCGGCGAGGCCAGGTAGAGCACGGTGTCGGCGACCTCGTCGGCGCTGCCCAGCCGCCCGAGCGGCGTCCGGCGGCGGATCCGCTCGCGGTTGGCGTCGGTGACCCGCGTCGTCATCTCGCTGTCGAAGAACCCCGGGACGACCGAGTTGACCCGGATGTTCACCGCGCCCAGCTCGCGCGCCAGGCTCCGGGTGAGCGCGTCGACGCCGGCCTTCGCGGCCGAGTAGACCGCCACCCCGCGGTGGCCGCGGATGGCGTTGATCGAGGAGACGTTCACCACCGCCCCGCCGCCGGTACGCGTCATCGCCCGCGCGCAGGCCTGGGCCAGGACGATCGGCGACGTCAGGTTGGTCGTGACCAGCGTGTCGATCGTCTTCATCGGGATGGTCAGGAACAGGTCCTGGTGCAGCACGCCGGCGTTGTTGACCAGCAGGTCGATCCGGCCGAACCGGCGCACGACGGCCCCGACCGCCTCCGGCAGGGTCTGCGGCTCGTTGAGGTCGACCGCCTGCCAGAGGAAGGCGTCCCCCGCGGCCGCGGCGGTCTCCTCGATGAACGCGCCGCGCGACCGGCTGAACGTGGCCACCCGCCATCCCTGGCCGAGGAGCCGCTCGACGATGATCCGGCCCAGCCCGCGGCTGCCGCCGGTGACGACGGCGACCTTCGCCGCGCCGTCCGCGGGCGCGGTCACGCCGGGTTCCTGATCTTCTTGAAGCGGTCGGAGTGCTGCGGCCGGGCCGATACCTCGACGACGGCGGGGACCTTGAACGGCTCCAGGCGCCGCAGGCAGTGCTCCCGCACCCGGCGGGCGACGGCCCGGGCGTCCTCGTCGAGGTGCAGCCGCACGACCGCCTTGACCACCATGCCGGTGACCGGGCTGGGCCGGCCCGCCACCGTGGCCTCGGCGATGTTGTCGACCTCCAGCACGACGCTCTCGACCTCACTGGGGTAGACCTTCTCGCCGCCCACGTTGATGATCTCGGAGGTGCGGCCGAGGATGCGGACGTAGTCGCCGTCGACCTCCACCTGGTCCTGGGTGTTGAAGAAGCCGTCCTCGTCGAAGGGCGCCGGGGCGTTCAGGTATCCGAGCATCGCCATCTCCGAGCGGATCCACAGGACCCCGTCGATGATCTTGTGCTCGAAGCCCGCGGTGCCGAGCTTGACCCACAGCGAGTCGTTGCTCTTGGACCGGGTGGGCAGGATGCCGAGTTCGGACAGCCCGTAGGTCTGCTTCAGCCGGACCTGCGGGAGGGCCGCCGCCAGGCGCTGGAGGGTCTGTTCCGGCATCGGCTCGGTGCCGTAGGTGATCAGCTCCAGGGAGCCGGTGGGATACCGCTCGTGGACCCGCGAGATGAGCACCATGTTCAGGAACGTGGGTGTGGTCGGCAGGACCTGGACCCGGTGCTCGGCGATCGCGGCGAACACGGTGTCGGGGGAGCGCTCCGGCACCGTGACCACGGTTCCGCCCGTGCTGAGCGTGTGCAGGAGCGTGTTGATCCCGCCGATGTGGTCGAGGTTGAGGAAGGACAGGATCCGCTGGGCCTTGCCGGAGTCGCGGTAGCGCGCGAGCATCGCGTCGAAGTCGAGCACGGACGCCTTGCTCCGGCCCGAAGTGCCCGAGCTGAACAGCACGAGCCCCGGTCCGCCGGACGCGCGCAGCCGCTCGTACAGCTCGTGCGCCGCGGTGCGTCCGGTGCGCTCGCAGCGCCGGACCCCGCGGTCGTCGACGCGGATGACGACCTCGACCGATGCGACGTCGAGGAACTCCTCCCGCTTGGCCTCCGGCAGCGGAGTGAGGGGGACGACGATCGCGCCCCGCGCCGCCAGGGCGATCAGGCCCGCGCAGGCGAGCGGCGACGACACACCCTCGATCGTCGCCACCTCACCGCGGCGCACCTCGTGCTCGTCCAGGAACGCGTCCCAGTCGGCGACCAGGCGCAGCAGTTCGCCGTATTCGTGGACCGCGCCGTTGAAAACGATCGCTTCAGCGCCGGCGAAGGCGCTCATCTTCTCGATGAGAGTAAGGCTCACATTCCCCTCCATGAGGAATCGGCCGGGAATTGTCGGACGACGGTTCTCGGTCGTGTACCGACCCTAGATCGCGCGCGGAATTTCGAAAGTCCCCAGGCAAGCACCCCAAGAAAGCACGCCGGGGAAGCACCCACCCGTGCTAGGCCGGATGGCCCGGCCGGACGGGCATCCCGGTCGGGGATCGCGGCCTAGCCATATGGCCACCTCTCCTCACCCTTGCCGGGCGGGCGGTGCTTGGCCACAGTTATACGGGGCGGGTGCCGCCCGCAACGGACACCGCACGGCCACCGTGGACCAGGGGAGGGTGAGGTGGAGAAATGAAACCCCGGCTTCGGGCTGCGTTCTTCGACGTCGACGAGACCGTCATCACCGCGAAGAGCATGTTCGATTTCCTTCGCTACTGGATGGAGCGGAACGGCGGCGGCGACACCGAATACGAAAAGACCGCGGGGCGGCTGCGCGATCTGGCGCACAATGGCGGGCTCCCGCGGACCGAGGTGAACCGGGCGTACTACCGGCTCTTCGCCGGGGTGCCGATGGCGGAGCTGACCGACGCGGGGCGCGCCTGGTACGCGGAGTACCGCGAGCGGCCGGCGGCCTTCGTGGCGGCGAGCCTCGACGCGCTCGCCGCCCACCGCCGGGCGGACGACCTGGTCGTGCTGGTCTCCGGGTCGTTCCGGGGGTGCCTCGAACCGATCGCCGCGGATCTCGGGGCGCACCTCGTGCTGTGCACCGAGCCGCTCGCCGGCGACGACGGGATCCTCACCGGAGAGGTGCGGCAGCCCATGATCGGAGCGGCCAAGGCCGACGCGGTACAGCGGACGATGACCGAACTCGGCCTCGACCCCGCCGGCTGCTCCGCCTACGGCGACCACGCGACGGACCTGGACATGCTGACCCGTGTCGGCCGGCCCTCGGTCGTCGGCGAGGATCCGGTGCTGCGCGACCACGCGCTGGGCAACGGGTGGCCGGTCCTGCCGGCCGTCCAGGCGGGGAGCGCGACGTGACCGGCCGCGCCGGCGCGCTGCGGCGCTCCGGCCGGCGCTCCGGCGGAACGACGGGGGGCGGGCGGACATGACGGACGGTCCGGGAACGGGTCGGGGCGAATCGGCGTCCGCGGACGTCCGGCCGGCGCCGCCGTCGACCCCGCCACCACCGCAGCCCGCCGGCCGGGCGCTCGTCGCCATGATGGCGTTCGCCACGGGTGCGGTCATCGCCAACCTCTACTACGCGCAGCCGCTGGTGGACCGGCTGGCCGAGGTGTTCGAGTCCGGGTCCGGTGCGGTCGGCCTGGTGATCACGGTGACCCAGATCGGCTACGCGATCGGACTGGCCACCCTCGTACCGCTCGGCGACCTGGTCGAGCGGCGGCGCCTGCTCGCGGTGCTCCTCGGCGCGGCGACGCTCGGCATGGCCGCCATGGCGGCCGCCCCGTCACTGGCGATCCTCGGGGCCGCCGCGGCGATCGTCGGGCTGACCTCGGTGGCCGTGCAGGTCATCGTGCCGTTCGCGCATGTCCTCGCCGCGGACGGCCGCCAGGGCCAGGTGGTCGCCACCGTGATGAGCGGGCTGCTGCTGGGCATCCTGCTGTCGCGCACCGTCGCCGGAGTGGTGGCGGAGCTCTTCGGCTGGCGCGCGGTGTTCGTCCTCGGCGCCCTGCTCTCCGCCGCCATCGCGGTCGTGCTGTGGCGGACGCTGCCGACGGTCGTGCCGACGACGCGCCTGGGCTACCCGGCGCTGCTGATGTCGGTGGTCCGGCTCGTGCGGGAAGAACCGGTGCTGCGGCTGCGCATCGTCTACGGCGCCCTGACCTTCTCCACGTTCAGCGTCTTCTGGACGAGCGCGGGGTTCCTGCTCGCGGAGCGCCCCTACGACTGGAACAACGCCGAGATCGGCGCGTTCGCGCTGTTCGGGGTCATGGGCGCGCTGGCCGCCAAATTCGCCGGCCGGCTGGCCGACCGCGGCTGGGCGACGTGGACCACCGGCTTCTTCGTGCTGATCACCGCGCTGTCCTACGTGCTGATCGGTGCGGGCGCGACCTCCCTGGCGGCGCTGGTCATCGGCGTGGTGCTGATGGACATGGGCGTCCAGGGCACGCACATCAACAACCAGAACCTCATCTTCGCCCTCCGCCCGGAGGCGCGCAGCAGGCTCAACACCGCCTACATGGTCGCGTACTTCCTGTCCGCGTCGGTCGGCAGCGCCCTGTCCGCCTACGTCTATGCCGCCCACGGGTGGATCGGCGTGTCGGTCCTGGGAGCGGCCTTCCCGGCGGTCGCCTGCGCGGTATGGCTCGCGGAGATCTCCCTCGGCCGCCGCCGCGCGGCCTGAGCCGGTACGCGCCGGGGACGGGGCCGGGAGGCCGAGGCGGCGGCCTTCCGCGCAGAGGGGGCCGCCGCCCGTTCCCGGACGCCCGGGGGTCAGTCCCGGACGAGCGGAACCGGCGCGTTCGCCGACGCGGAGAACGGGTGGATCCGCACTTCCGCCCACACGCCTTCGGTGATGAAGGGGTCGTCGGCGAGGTAGCTCTGCACCCGGTGCCGGTCCTCGGCGGCGACCACGAGGAGGCTGCCGACCGCGGCGGTGCCGTCGTCGCTCATCAGCCGCCCGTAGACGAGGGGGACCACGTCGCCGGGGGCGCGCAGCCGGGCGGAGTGCGCGGCCCGCGCACTCTCACGTGACCCCGACGATCCGGGGGCGTCCAGGCAGTGCACGGCCCACAGCATCGCTTCTCCTCCCGCCACGCCGCACCGGGAGGTCCGGGCGGCGGCGATTCCGCGGGCCGAGCCTAGATCGGCGGGGGCCGGCCGTTCAATTGCCCGGTCGGCGGTGTCCACGGGACACCCCCGTGAGGCGCCCGAACGGGTACCCCAACCGGCCATTCCCGGCACAGGCGTTCTCCGTCAGGCTCGCATCAGGTCAGCAGCGGTCGAGCCCCAGAGAGGACACCGTCACATGGCGCGCAGACTCCCGCCCGGCGTCTCCGGGACGCGTTTCGCGACAGCGGTCGAGGCGTTCCGGCGAGCGCTCGGCGACTCGTGGGTGCTGACCGACGGACCGGAGCTCGCCGGCTACAACGACCCGTTCCCGGTCCTGGACGCCGACCACTTCTCCCCGTCGGCGGTCGTCCTGCCGGCCACGGTCGAGGAGGTCCGGGCCGCTGTCGGGATCGCCAACCGGTTCTCGATCCCCCTGGCCCCGATCTCCCGCGGCAAGAACCTCGGCTTCGGCGGGCCGGCGCCGCGCCTGCCTGGTGCGGCCGTGCTCGACCTCAAGCGGATGAACCGCATCCTCCAGGTCGACGACCGGCTCGGCTTCGCCGTGGTCGAGCCCGGGGTGACCTTCATCGACCTCGCCGCCCATCTGCACGAGCACGACATCGGCTTCCGGCTGGACGTGCCGGACCTGGGCTGGGGCAGCGTCCTCGGCAACACCCTGGAACGGGGGATGGGCTACACGCCCTACAGCGACCACTTCGCGATCCAGTGCGGGATGGAGGTCGTGCTGCCCGACGGCGAGGTCGTGCGCACGGGTATGGGGGCGCTGCCCGGCAGCAGGACCGCGCAGGTGTACCCCTACGGCTACGGCCCCTCCTACGACGGGATGTTCACCCAGTCCAACTTCGGCGTCGTGACGAAGATCGGCCTGTGGCTGCTGCCGGAGCCGGCGGGGTACCGGGCGTACATGATCACGCTGCCCCGCGAGGAGGACCTTGGCCCGTTCGTCGAGATCCTGCGGCCGCTGCGCCTCGACCGCACGATCTCCCACGTGCCCTCCATGCGCAGCGTGCTGCTCGACGCCGCGGCGCAGGGGCCGAGATCGGCGTACTTCTCCGGCGACGGCCCCATCCCGGACAGCGTGGTGCGGCGGATCATGGCCGACCAGCGCATCGGCATGTGGAACTTCTACGGGGCCCTGTACGGAACCGATGAGTCGATGGACGCCCAGTGGTCCGTCGTCCGCGACGCCTTCTCCGCGATCCCGGGGGCGCGGTTCCACTTCGCCGGCGAGCACGACAGCCCCGTTCTCGCCGCCCGCGCCGAGATCATGGCCGGCCGGCCCAACCTGGAGACCGCCGGCATCTTCCAGTGGCTGGACAACGCCGGCCACATCGACTTCGCGCCCATGGCCCCCGCCACCGGCGAGGACGCGCTCGGGCTCTATGAGCTGGCCCGCGATCTCTACCGCGAGTTCGGCAAGGACTACATGGGCAACTTCATCTTCGGTGAGCGCGAGATGCACCAGATCCACCTCATGATGTTCGACACCGAGGCGGCCGGCGACCGCAGGCGCACCCTTGAACTGTGCGAGGCGCTGATCGGCCGCGCCGCCGAGCGCGGCTACGGCGCCTATCGCGCGCACCCCTCGATCATGGACCGGGTGGCGGCCACCTTCGGCTTCAACGACCACGCCCTGCTGCGGCTGAGCGAGCGGATCAAGGACGCGCTCGACCCCAACGGAATCCTGGCCCCGGGAAAGCAGGGGATCTGGCCGCGACGGCTCCGCGGCACGGGCCACTGACCGCCGGCCTCCGGACCCCGGCCCCGCCCCGGCCGAAACGGCCACCGTGCGCCCCCGGTCACCGGGGGGCCGGCGCCGTGCATCGTTCTCTCCTCCCCCTCTCCTCCCTCCTCTCCGGCTCCCTCGCCGGGGAGCCGCGACATGAAAGGACGTCCATGCAGAACAACGCGAACCGCGGCCGATCCGCGGGGCCGGCCGACGCCATCGTCGACGACCCGGACACCACGGTGGCGGGGGTCGCGACCACGGCGCCCGACCGCGACGGCGAAGCCGGGACCGCGGTGGCGGTCCCGGCCCTGGCCGGCAGCGGCTTCCTCCGGCGCGGCACGGGCTACCGGATCCGGATCCGGGCCGCCAACCGCGCCTACCAGAGCCTGTTCCCCCGGCACCGCGACAACGGTGAGCACGAGGAGCCCTACCTGGCGTCCTACTCCAAGGGGCTGCCGCACGACGAGCACGGCGAGGTGGACCTGGACGCCTACGCCCTCTGGGACAGGGCGATGACCGACCCGAGCGTCGCGGCCTTCGAGCGGGTTCCGCGCGGCCTCCGCGACGGCCGGCCGCAGCTCAATCCGCTGAGCGCGTTCGGCCTGGACATCGAGGGCCCTGATTCACACGGGCTGGTGTGCCCCCCGGCTCCGCGTATGGACAGCCCTGAGTTCGCCGCCGAACTCGGCGAGGTCTACTGGATGGCGCTGCTGCGCGACGTCCCCTTCGTCGAATTCGACGACGCCCCCGCTCTGGTGCGGGCGGCCGCGGACGAGATGTCGTCGTTCTCCGGCTACGCAGGCCCGAAGCAGGGGGGCCGGGTCACGCCCCGCTCCCTGTTCCGCGGCACCTCGCGCGGCGACCTGGTCGGTCCCTTCCTCTCCCAGTTCCTGCTGCGCGACGTCCGCTTCGGCACGCACACGATCGTGCAGCGCCAGGACACGATCGAGCCCGTCGACTACGCCACCGATTTCGGGGAGTGGCTGGCGGTCCAGCGCGGTGCGGCGCGGGGGGTGGAACGGGACTACTCCACCACCCGCTACATCCAGACGCCGCGGGACCTCGCCCACTACGTGCACTTCGACCAGGCTTACCAGGCCTACCTCAACGCCGCCCTGATCCTGTTGAGCAGCGGGATCCCGAACTCCGAACTGCTGGACGCCGGCAACCCGTACCGGACGACCAGGGGCCAGACGGGGTTCGCGACCTTCGGGGGCCCGCACGTCCTCACCCTGCTGGCGGAGGTCGACACGCGGGCGCTGAAGGCGAACCTGTACCAGCAGTTCGTCGTCCACCGGCGGGCCCGGCCCGAGGCGTTCGGCGGCCGCATCGAGGTCCAGCTCAGCCGCGACCCGGGGCGCTACGACGGACTGATCCACCGCGAGCTGCTGGAGTCCGGCGCCCTTGACCGCACCCGCGCGAAGCACGGGTCCTACCTCCTCCCGCAGGCGCTGGGCATGGGGTCGCCGATGAGCCCGGAGTACCCGGCCGGCCACCTGGTCGTCGCGGGAGCGTGCGTGACCGTCCTCAAGGCGTTCTTCAACGAGAGCTGCCCGCTGCCGAACCCCGTCGTCCCCGACCGTGCGGGTACGGCGCTGGTGCCGTACACGGGGTCCGACGCCGACCGGCTCACGATCGGCGGCGAACTCAACAAGCTAGCCGCCAACATCGCCGCCGGCCGGTGCATGAGCGGCGTCCATGCGCGGCCGGGCACCTACCAGGAGGGCATCCGGGTGGGGGAGCAGGTCGCCATCGGGATCCTGCGCGACCAGCAGCCCACGACCCACGAGAAGGGCACGTTCAGCCTGACCACGTTCGACGGTGACCGGATCACCATCTGACCGGGGTCGACGGGGCCCGGCGCGGGCGCGTCCATCGCGCCGCGCCGGGCCGCTGCTCCACCGATGCCGCGAAGCAGGCATCGGGCCGGATGGGGCCGACCGGCCCCGCCGACGACACCCCGGCGCTGTGCGGTGCGCGCCAGCGGCCTCGTTGCCGCGGCGGCGCTCGGAAGGGGATCCGCGCGGCCGTCGGCGGGCGTCCTCCGGTGCCGGCGCTGCTCAGTGGCTCGTGAGTTTCGCGTGCAGCCGCTGGATCTCCGGCGCCGGAGCGATACCGAGATCCCGGTGGAGATTCGACTGGAGCCGCTGGTACGCCTGCAACGCCTCGGCCCGGCGGCCCGACCGGCAGAGGGATTCGATGAGCTCGGCGTGGAACACCTCGTTGTAGGGGTGGGACACGGCGAGCGACCGGAGTTCCGGGATGAGCTCCTGATCCCGGCCCAGGGCCTTCTCCGCCGTGATGCGCAGGTGGATGGCCTGGATCCGCATCTCCTCCAGGTGGATGGCGTGCGCGCCGAGCACGCCGCCGAAGCGGTCGTTCGCGATGGCGGGCCCGCGCCAGAGCGCCACCGCCGCGCGGAGATCCCGCGCCCCCGCCTCCGGTTCCCCGCCCTCCAGCCGCGCCCGTCCGCTCTCGACGAGCTGTTCGAACACCTTCGCGTCCACGCGGTCGTCGTCCACGAGGAGCACGTACCCGGCCTGCCGTGTCGCCAGAAGGTCGCGCCCGGCCGATGCCGGATCTTCGGCCAGGAGCCGGCGGATGTTGTGGATGTAGGTGCGCAGCGTTGTCAGAGCGCTGCGCGGCGGTTCGTCACCCCAGAGCTCCTCGATCAGCGTGTCGACGCCCACGACCGCGTTGTTCCTGATCAACAGGAGCACGAGCAGCTGCCTGGTCTTGGGCGCGTTCAACTGGAGGGGTCTATTGTCGGAGGTGAATATTTCAAGGGACCCGAGGATATTGAATCTCATGACCGTGTTCCCCGTGATTTTGGATCATGCCGCACCATCCCGGTTCGCCGAGTGGAAGTCGCGCGGTCGGCTGGTCTTCAACCCTGGAGCATGGACGGTATGCCGGTCGAACGGGTTGCAATTATCGATGAAGTGTACCCGGTCGGCGTCACTTTCTCACTGGGGTTGATACGGTGATCTTAAAACCATGTGATTGGACGCGGAAACGGACGTTTTCGTGATCGTGTGGCGCGTATTGCATGAAGGATCACGCTGTGTCGGCGACGTGCGCATGGCCGATAAGGAATCGATAAAGGCCCTGATGAAGCGAGCTTCCGGCGGCCGGGCGGACGGGCGCCCCTGATTCGCGCGATCATCGCGGCGCTCCTGCCGGGTGGGCGGCCGGAGTCGGCCAACAGCGCCTTCCGGTGGACGGGCCGTGGCCGGATCCGGCGCGTCGGCATCCGGCCCGACGTCGGAGGTCGCGGTGATCTTCGCCGAGGTGGCCGTGGCGGTGCCGGGTTCCGCCGCGGCGGTTCGGCCCGCCGGATCGTGTGCGGCACCGGCTGCCGGCCCGACGCGGTCCACCCAGGGTTCCGCCGGTGGAGGCCGGGCGTCCGTGTCCCCGACGGGGATCGGGGCGGCGGAACATCCGTCCGGCGTGACTCATTTTTCGCTGCGGCGCCGTCGGCGGATCGCGCTGGATGGAATGCGGCGGAGTCGCCGTTTCTGTATTGCGGATCGACGGAAATCCCATCCGGTACCGTTGTCCCGGTCGCATGAAAGGTCGCGTCTCTGCCATCGAATAAATTCATAGACGATGGTGAAACCGGATAAGCCAGTGGATTCTCCTGGATTTCACCGGCCCCGGATCAACCACCGGTCCCGTCGATTTCCACTGACCTCCGCCGGTTTCCGCTGGCTTCCGTTGATTTCCGGCGGTGGATCCGGCGGTGCGGGCCCGGAGTCCGCGGGTGGCCGCCCGGGGACCGGCGCGGAGTCGAGATTCCCCTCTTCCCGGCCGTGTGCGCAGGTCGGAGGGTGGTGTCCCGGCCGGGCAGCGGGCGGCGGACCAGCACACCGAGGAGCTCCAGGGCCGCGGTGCCGCCGCCAGGGCCGCCACATCGGCGGCGCTCCCACAGTGGACCGCCGCCCGCTGGGGAAAATTTCCCGTCCCCGGCGTCAAGGGGACGGGACCGCAATGGGCGCGCATGCCACCGTGGCGATCGTTCGCCGGCCGGCGGGTCGCTTCTCCCGCCCCCGGCGCGGATCGCGGCGTTGATACACGGATGCGATTTATCGTTCCCCGCCTGCGCCGACCGATACGCGTCCCCCCGGCGTCTCGGCCGCCCGCTGACCGCAACCGAAAATTCGCCGAAAAATGGACAGCCCCGTTGCATTTCCCGGCGCCCGCCGAGGGCGCCACAGGGCCCGCCCCTCACGCAGCCGAACCCGTCGGGCGAGACGGGGCGGGCCGAGGTGGCGAAAACAGGCCGGATGGCCGGCCGCGACCCGGTCCGTCGGCTCTGGGGTCCAGCGTCTCCACCAGCGTCCTCACCAGCGGCGATGTCGTGGATCGGATGGCCTGCGGGCCGGTCCGCCGCCGCGTTCGGAAAAAAGTTCGGCCGTGATGTCGATCGGGTCGTGTGCCGTTCGACGTCTGATCGAGAGGCGCCGAACACGGCGCCGTTGCACGGAGGAGAGCGACCCATGCCGAAG